>JAFVRT010000389.1 GCA_017504125.1 Lentisphaeria bacterium | reverse complement strand
TTTCGTTCTGAAGACCGAGTTGGACAGCATTTATTTTTTTACGGAGTATCAGGCTGATGATGATTTGGGTGATGATATATCCGAATATACCGCAGGTGATACCCCAGGCGACACTTTGCAGATCGGCTCCGATGGCCGTGCCGATACCCGCTCCGACGATTAGTGCAATAAGAATACTCAACATAATAAAATACAACCTCAGAAAGAGTACTTATTTTTTACGCTTACGCTGTTTTGCCCGCTCTTTTTTGGCAAGTTTTGCGATTTTTTTCTTGTGATCATGTTCTTTTTTGCTGACCTGTGCTGCACCGCCGAAAAGTCCGCCCATTGTACCGGGGACGGGGGAGTCCGGCATCGAACCGCCTGACATCAAACGGCCCAGCAAGCCATTTTGCCGCATCATCTTGCGCATAGTTTCAAACTGTTTTACCAGAGTACTGACGGTTTCCACCGGAACTCCGGCACCTCTGGCGATACGCTTGCGTCTGGAAAAATCCACCAGATCGGGATTGGCCCGTTCTTTTTTGGTCATGGAAAGGATTATTGCTTCCATGCGCTTGAAGTGTGAGGGATCAAGATCCGCCATTGCATTGGAAAGCTGGCGTCCTCCGGGGAGGAATTTCAAAATATTTTCCAAGCCTCCCAGACGGCTGATGTGGCGCAGTTGAGAGAGAAAATCATCGTAATCAAACTGATTCTTGCGGAGTTTTTCCTGCAATGCCTTTGCTTCAGCTTCATCCACATCTGCCGCAGCTTTTTCAACCAGAGAAACCACATCACCCATTCCGAGGATCCGGCCCGCCATGCGTTCCGGGAAGAAAGGTTCGAGAGTATCCAGTTTTTCGCCCAGACCGATGAATTTTACCGGTACCCCGGTTGCTTTGCGGATGGAAAGTGCCGCGCCGCCGCGGGCATCACCGTCAAGTTTGGTAAGGATAAATCCGGTCAGACTCAAGGCGTCGTTGAAGTGTTCTCCGACAGAAACAGCTTCCTGACCGAGAGCGGCATCGGCTACCAGCAGCACTTCATCGGGATTTACTGCCTGACGGATCCTGACCAGTTCCTGGATCATGGTTTCATCGATCTGAAGCCGGCCTGCCGTATCGATGATAACAACATCGTAATTCTGTTTGCTGGCATTTTCAACAGCATTTCTGGCAATGGCTGCCACATTTACGCTGGTGCGTTCAACATGGACATTTACATCGATTTCCCGCCCGATGATCTCCAGCTGGTCAATAGCTGCCGGACGGTATACATCACCTGCCACCAGCAGTACTTTTTTACCGGCTCTGCGCAGATTCAGAGCAAGTTTTCCTGCGGTAGTTGTTTTACCGCTGCCGTGGAGACCGGCAAGCATTATTACCGCCGGACGGTTTTTCAGTTGAAGTTCAGAAACTTCCCCCAACAGATCGACCAGCCGGTCATGTACGATCTTGATTACCTGCTGACCGGGAGTTACGCTGCGCAGAACATCCTGGCCGACACACTCCTGTTTTACTGATTCGATGAATTCGCTGACGATTTTTACATTGACATCGGCTTCCAGCATGGCAATGCGTATTTCGCGCATCGCCTCTGCGATATTTTCTTCCGAAAGACGGCTTTCACCGCACAATTTTTTCAGAACATCGTGCAGTCTGTCGCTTAACGATTCAAACATCTTGCTCCCCTGTGTTTAATTTTTTTACATTAATTCATTTCATAATATAGCTTGCGTTTACGGTAACTTCAAGTCGATAAACATGTGAAGTGCATTTTTTCCCGTTTTTTTTACCGTACACTTGAAAAAAACTCCGGACGCGGTTATAGTATGTTTCCAGCAAATCGCCGTGAAAGTGCGGCAGGCAGCCCCAAACAGTAAATCGGAACTTATGAAACTTGAAGAACTTTTGCTGCAATGCGGAGTGAAAAACAGCCATCTGGCGGTCGTGCATTGCGGTATGGAACTTGAAAATCCCCGGACTTTGCTCGATGAGCTTGTGGAGTTTTTTGATCAGGGTATCCTTGTCATGCCTGCCGGGGAGCGCAGTTGGGAGCCTGATGCCGTATTTGATCCGGAAAGATCATGTTCCGGATATGGGGCCGTGTCAGAACTGTTCCGGACGATGAAAAATTGTGTCCGTTCTGCCCATCCTTCCGGATCGCTTGCCGCCATGGGAAAAGGGGCGGAACAGCTGCTTGCCGGACATGAAAAATGTATTTCTCCGTATGCTCCGTCTTCCCCATGGTGGCGGATCTTTCAGTACGGAGGGAAAATTATTTTGATCGGATGCGGCCTTGAGGAGTGTGCTTTTTTTGCTGCATTGGAAGAATGGGCCGGATGTGCAGTTTTGAGCAGGCGTTTTCGCCGCCGCAGACTGGCTCTCGGTAATGGACACAAAAAAAGAATGCGAATAAAATTGCATACCGGTAAACATTTTCTCAAATATCCCAAAGCAGAGAAATTGCTGAGAAATAAAGGGATCCTGGCTGAAACAGTCAGCGGATATGGTATGTTGACCGTAATTGATCTCCGGGAAGCAGGGGAGCTGCTGCTTGCTTTGCTGAAACAGAAACCGCGATTCTTTGCAGGGGGAAGGCGAAGTGTGCGCTTGAAAAATTGACCGGGGAATGATATATTATGTAAATTCATGGTCTGCAGCAATAATCACAAGGAAGTCGCTGATGTCGAATTACAATTACGGATTGGAGCCGGGTATCGGACACCGGAACTCCTCGTCAAAGGTGCGTTTTGTGCTGATTTTTTTATTTGTCAGCGCAGTAACGGCCGCCGTATTGTGGTATTTCTGGCCCCGTGAAGAAAAGAAGATCAATGAAAAAAATGTTTCTTCTGGAACTCCGGAAAAAATACTTCCCGCAGTTGAAACGACACTTCCGGAGCCGGAAAAAAAACCTGCAGATATC
>JAFVRT010000388.1 GCA_017504125.1 Lentisphaeria bacterium | reverse complement strand
GTTGGCGCATTTCTCTCCCAGGTGCCGCCCCAGGTTCGTATTGTGGAGCCGCCAAAGCAGCTACGCTGGCTGGGTACGGCCTTTGGTAAAAAATTGCTGACCCGGCATTTTTCCTTCCGCTGCCTGCTGCGGCAGTGCAAGTGGCTTGCAAAGAAAAAGCTGCACCGATTCCCTGAAAAATGGAATGTGCAGCAGCGGTTATGGAGTGTTTGGAAAAGCCTGATTCCCACCTGGCCGACCCATTATGATGTGGCCGTTTCCTATATTGACGGATCTCCCAATTACTATGTGATGGAGAAGGTATCGGCGGATAAAAAGGCGCTTTGGGTTCATAACGAATATCAAAAATTAGGATATGACCCGGAATTTGATAAACTGTATTATGAGCAAGCCCAGAGCATTATTACCATCTCGCCCAAGTGCCGTCAGTGCATTTTGGAGGAATATCCCCATTTATCCCAGCGGGTTCATGTGCTGGAAAATATCACGGTGACGAAGGATGTTTTGGAAAAGAGCAGATCAGGGATAAGCCCGGAATTCGGAGAATTTCCCGGAATGAAGCTGCTTTCCGTGGGCCGGCTCAATTCTCAAAAAGGCTTTGATATGGCCATCGAGAGCGCAAAGCTTTTGAAGGAGCAAGGCATCTCCTTTTTGTGGCTTGTTCTGGGTGAGGGCCCGGACCGGCAAATGCTGGAGCAGCTGATTCAGGAACTGGGCGTAGGCGATTGCTTCCGCTTGCTGGGCAGTCGGGATAATCCTTATGTCTATATGGCAAATTGTGATTATTTGGTACAATCTTCCCGCTTTGAGGGGAAATCTGTGGTGCTGGATGAGGCGATTGCCGTTTTCTTAGCCGGCCGTGCCGCCGAGGGGGCGCGATTGGAGCGTGATCTGCGGGCAAAACTGGCGGGCATCGGGGAGATCGTTGACCGCATCGAGGCCATAATCCGTGAAGAAATGAACCGCATCGACGGTCAGGAGATCCTGATGCCGGTGGTGCTTCCCGCTGAACTCTGGAAGGAATCCGGGCGTTTTGACAGCGTAGGTGCCGAACTGCTGCGTTTCAAGGACCGCAACGACAAGGATATGCTTCTGGCCATGACCCACGAGGAGTGCGTTACCGCTCTGGTGCGCAGCGAAGTCAACAGTTACAAACAGCTGCCGGTGATGCTTTATCAGGTCCAGACCAAATACCGTGACGAAGCCCGTCCCCGTGCCGGATTGATCCGTACACGGGAATTCACTATGAAAGATGCCTACAGTTTCCACGCCAGTCAGGAGGATCTTGAGAATTATTACAAGCGTGCCCATGAGGCTTATGAGCGGATCTTCCGCCGCATCGGCCTCGGCAATGTGCTTTCCATCGAATCCAACTCCGGCATGATGGGCGGTAAGGTTTCTCACGAATTCATGGCCATCTGCGAGTGCGGCGAAGATACCATTTTTGCTTCACCCGACAACTCCTACCGCGCCAACCGTGAAATCGCAGTCGCTGCATGGAAATATGAAAAATCTGCTCCGCAGGAGTTGGAAAAAGTACATACCCCCGGATGCAAGAGCATCGAAGATGTTGCCGCATTCCTCGGACTCAAACCGGAAAATACCGGTAAGGCTGTTTTCTATCAGAACGCCCACACCGGCGAATTGATCTATGCCATGATCCGCGGCGATTTCGAGGTCAACGAAACCAAACTCTGCAATCTGACCAAAACCGCTGAACTGAAGTTCGCCGATGATCGCTCAATCGAAGCTATCGGATGTGTCCCCGGATACGCCGGTCCCATGGATCTGAAGTCCGGTAAAGTGACCATTGTTCTTGATAACTCCGTGGTCAACAGTTCCAATCTGGTGGTCGGAGCAAATGAGCATGACTGGCATTTCAAAAACTTCAACTTTGACCGGGATTGTCCCGGACTCAACTGCATCGTCGGTGATATCGCCACCGTCCGGGCCGGAGATCCCTGTCCGGTAACGGGCGAACCGCTGCGGGAACTCAGAGGTATTGAAGTCGGAAATATTTTCCAGCTGGGAACCAAATATTCAGAATCCATGAACTGCACATTCCTCGATGTGAACGGTAAGTCCAAACCCATGATCATGGGGTGTTACGGTATCGGTGTCGGCCGCGCCATGGCTGCCGTGATCGAATACTCCAGAGATGATTACGGCCCGGTGTGGCCCATGTCGATCGCTCCGTGGCAGGTGCAGATCTGCGCCATCGATCCCAATCGCGGCGATGGCGAAGTCGGTAAAGAAGCTGAAGCACTTTACAACACTTTGCGTGCCAAAGGTGTGGATGTCCTTTACGATGACCGTGGCGAAAAGCCCGGATTCATGTTCAGTGATGCCGACTTGCTCGGTATCCCGCTGCGGGTGGTCATCTCTCCCAAGACCCTGGCCGACGGCGAAGTGGAATTCCGGTTCCGCAACTGCCGCGACAGCGTGAGAGTCAAAGTGACCGAAATCGCCGGTAAACTTTGTGACGAAATTGCCAAAGCTATGGCGGAAACCGGCTGCTGAAGAAATCAGAAGGAGCGTTTTATCATGTGGAATTACAGCAAAGAGGTCATGGACCACTTTATGAATCCCCGCAATGTAGGAGAAGTCGAGAATCCCGACGGCACCGGAGAGGTCGGCAATGCCGCTTGCGGAGATGCGTTGAAACTTACTTTTAAACTCGATGAAAACGGCAAGATCGCTGAGGTCAAATTCAAAACTTTCGGCTGTGCCAGTGCCATCGCTTCAAGCTCTGCATTGACCGAAATAGTCAAGGGAATGACCCTTGATGAAGCATCCCGTGTCACCAATCAGGATATCGCCAAAGTTCTCGGCGGACTTCCTGAAGCCAAGATGCACTGTTCTGTCATGGGAATGGAGGCCTTGCAGGTGGCTATCGCCGATTACAAAGGAGAACCCAATCCCTTTGCCGCTGACCATGAACACGAAGGTAAACTGGTCTGCAAATGTTTCGGTGTTACCGATATCAAGATCCTTAAAGTCGCCAGAGAAAACAAACTCCGCAACGCCTCCGAAGTCACCAACTACTGCAAAGCCGGCGGAGCATGCGGCAGCTGTCTGGCAGAGATCCAGCGCATTATCGATGACATGTGGCTGTTGGAGGGATTGAAGAAATGATGACTATTGAAGAATTGCGTACTATGGGAGCTGAAATGTCCGGCCGTATCGGACATCTCCATGAATTTCTCGGAATCGAAGCTCTAAAAGCTGAATTCAAGGAGTTGGAAGATAAAATGGCCGCTCCCGATTTCTGGGATAATAAGGAGGCTGCTCAGGAAACCGTGGGGAAATTTTCTTCCTGCCGCGGGGTCCTTGATCCTTTTATCCAGCTGGAACAATCTATTGCAGGATTGAACGAAGCTATTGAAATGGCTGCCGAAGAACCGGAGTTTCTGCCTGATGCTGAAAGCGATGCGCTCAAGATCAGTAAAGAGTTGGATAAATATGAGATATTGAGTTTTCTTTCCGGAAAATTCGACCGCAAAAATATGTATCTCACCATCCACGCCGGTGCGGGAGGTACAGAGTCATGCGACTGG
>JAFVRT010000387.1 GCA_017504125.1 Lentisphaeria bacterium | reverse complement strand
CCGCCGCCGACAAAGAGCACCAGTACTGTAATGAAAGTTGTGATACTGGTGATCATGGTACGGCTCAAACACTGGTTGATCGAAATATTCACGACCTTGCGGAAACTTTTGGAAACTCCCAGATAAAGATTTTCACGGATACGGTCAAAGACCACCACCTTATCGTTGACGGAGTAACCGATAACCGTCAGCAATGCCGCCACAACAGAAAGGGAGATGGTTCTGCCCATAAGCAGATATATTGCCAACACCATGATAACATCTATCACCAGAGTGATAGTGGCAGCCATGGCAAAGGTCCATTCATAACGCAGAGAGATGTAAAGACCGATACCGATCATGGAAAGCAGAATTGCAATAGCAGCGGCTTTCTTGAATTCGTTACCGATAAGACCGCCGATGGAGTTTTCCAGACCGTCGGAGAATTTCGCCTTGGGATAAGCCTTGTTGAGCATTTTTTCGATTCTGTCCATGGGACTGGAATCGCTGTTTCCGCTGGTCTGATCGCCGCGGATGAGGATCTCGACCTTATTGGCGGAACTTCCGGCACCGATGTTGAATTTATAGGTAACACGGGACTGCTTGAATCCGTTGGCAACCAGAGTTTTTTCCAGATTTTCCTGCGGGACCTGTTCCGCATAGCTGAAAGTTACAACAGTACCGCCGGTGAAGTCCACACTCAGAACTTCTCTGCCTTTGAAATAAATCACAGCAGCCAGAGCCACAGCAAGGATCAGAACCAAAGCCGCACTGATACGCCATTTGCTGATGAAGTCTATGGAAAGTTTATCCCAAAGCGTCAGCATGGTGATCTTTGTAAGCTTTGCATATTTGAACAGGTAATCGTAGACCAGACGGGTTACAAAGAGAGCGGTAAAAAGACTGGTCAGGATACCGATACTCAGAGTGATGGCAAACCCCTTGATGGCACCGGTTCCCACATTCATCAGGATGAGTGAGGTTATAAGCGTAGTAACATTGGCATCGAGCACGGCCGAAAAAGCCTTACCGTAACCGAGGTCGACAGCATTCTGAAGTCCCTTGCCTGAAGCAAGTTCTTCACGGATACGCTCATAGACCAGCACATTGGCGTCCACAGCCATACCGATGGTAAGCACGATACCGGCAATACCCGGCAAGGTGAGAGTACAGTTGAAAGCCGCCATGGCTCCAAGGATCAGCACAATATTGAGCAGCAATGCAAAAACGGCGATAAAGCCGCTCCAATGATAGTAGATGATCATGAAAGCGGAAACCAGCACCATACCGATGATACCGACCCAAACACCGTTATTGACATTGGATTTACCCAGCTGGGGATCGGTGTCAAATACTGCGTTGACTTTGATCTGGAAGGGGAATGCACCTGACACCAGAGCATCAGCAATGCTTTTGACTTCATCTTCGGTAAAGGAGCCGGAAATTTCAGCATTCCCTCCGGTGATCGCCCCCTGAATACGGGGCGCACAATAAAGTTTTCCATCCAGCACGATAGCAAGGGAACGGCCGATGTTGTTGGAGGTTATACGCCCGAACTGTTCCGCGCCCTGCAGATTGAAGCGCAGAGCGATCTTGCGCTGCCCGAATTGATCGCGGGTGGCCATGGCCATAGTGATGTTTTTACCGTCCATGGCCACATGGCGGTCCACAAAATAATACTGGATGAGGGGAGTTTCACCGGCACGGAACTCCTGGGTTTTCATCAGTTCATATCCTCTGGGAATACGGAAGTTCTTGGGATCTTCCTGATATTTCTGCACCAGAGTCTGGTTGTCGGGGTGGACAAAACGGAAATTGAGTTTTGCACTCATCTTGATAAGTTCAAGAAGTTTCAATTTCTCATCTTTGGCGACCACAGGCGCGCGGAGTGCCACATAATCGCTGCCGGAAGGCGCGATTTCAGCTTCAAAGATCTTCTGACCTTCAAGCCGCTTACGCAAGATTTCGATAGCTACATCACGATAACGGTCGAATTCGGTACGCATACGGGTTTCGACTTCTTCACGGCTCTCGCCGCCTTTGGCATCGGATTTGATCCGCTTCAGGAAGTCTTCATCCGGCACCAGCTGCAGTATGAATTCCACACCGCCGTTGAGGTCAAGTCCCAAACGGATGGAACTGGAAGCCTCTTTGCGGATCAAACTCATGACATCGCGATTGTCCTGCAGATCATTGCCCTTGACTTTTTTGGTCAGGTCGATACCTTTGCCGTCAGCCGCCTGAAGCAGAGCCTGGGACTGGAAAAGCTGAGGATCTTTAGCCTGAATAGCTTTGGCTTCTTCAATCAGTTTAAGAGCCTGAGGATCTTTTTTATCCTTGAGCAGAGAAACAAAGGCATCATAATAGTCCGGCGGAACCAGCGGATACATGGCCGTACAAAAGACCAGCATCACCACAACGACAATAGCGGTTCGCAATAAGAGTGGTCGGTTGTTCATTTGTCAGATTTTTCCTCTTTCTTTTCTTCAGCAGGGGCGGCATTTTCCGTCTGAGGAAGAATGACATCGTGGATCCCGGCACGGTTGACTTTGACAAAGACCCGGTCAGCGATCTCGACGGTCAGGATTTTATCCTGAACAGCGGAAACTTTCCCATAAATACCGCTGGCCAGCATAACTTCGGTCCCCTTGACGATGGAGTCAAGAAGCTGTTCCCGTTTCTGCTGCTGTTTTTTATTGGAACGGCTCATCATCCAGAACATCAGAATAAATGCACCGGTCATCAGAATAAGCATACCCATAGGATTGGTCTGAGTCTGCTGTCCGGCATTCTGGGCAGCCGGAGCCGCTTTGGCGGCAGTGGCAAGAATTGTGTTGAACATCTTATAATTTCTCCTTTCAGGGGTTGATTAGCGTTTGGGCACACCGAGCAGTGAGAGATGTTTGTCGAAATGCTTTTCGAGAGCGGCTTCGTATTCTTTTTCCAGTTTGTGCATGGCTTTGAAGAAATCGCCGCGCAGTTCGCCGGTAAGAATGGGACCGT
>JAFVRT010000386.1 GCA_017504125.1 Lentisphaeria bacterium | reverse complement strand
CCGGCCGGTCGCTGTATTCGATATTGAAAGTACCGGCATTGTTCCTTCCCGTGACCGGATCGTGGAAATTGCCGTACTGAAGATCACTCCGGAGGGAGAAAGCCGTTCTACTGTTCGCAGATTGAATCCTGAAATGCCTATTCCGGCCAGTGCTTCCGCTGTTCACGGGATATATGATGCTGATGTTGCTGATTGTCCGGTATTTTCTGACATTGCGGAAAAACTTTACAATTACCTCGACGGATGTGATCTTGCGGGATACAATCTGAGTACTTTTGATATTCCCATGCTGGAGTCAGAATTCAAGCGTGCCGGTTTTGAATTTAAGATCGAAGGGCGTCGAGTGCTCGATGCCTACAATATTTTTTGCAAACTTTTCCCCCGTACTCTTACTGGTGCATACAAATATTTCTGCGGCAAAGATCTCGAAGGAGCCCACGGAGCCGCTGCTGACACAGCTGCGACCTGGGAGGTCATACAAGGACAATTGGCAAAACATCCTGAACTTCCCAGAGATTGTGAAGGATTGGCTGCCTTTTGCGAACAGAGTGATCCGGATGCCGTTGACCGGACCAGGCGTTTCCGTTGGGTCGGCGACGATGTAACAGTCAATTTCGGAAAATTTGCCGGAAGACAACTGAAAGACATCGCAGAAAATGAACCTGGATTCCTGCGTTGGATCATGCGCAGTGATTTTCCTGATGAAGTAAAAAAGATTGCCTCAGATGCTCTGATTGGCAAATACCCGATCCGTAAAAATGCCGGAACCGGAAATAATTGATATCCGCCGTCTGGCATCACTTCTTGACGATCCCGATGAAGGCGTAGCCGTAAGTGCCATGGCTGAGCTGCTGAACCGGGAAAATGAGCTGGGAGAGATCCCCGCTGAATTGCAGGAAAGTTCCAGCCCGTTGATGCGCCGCAGGATCCACCAATTGCAGACAGCGTTGACTATGATCCGCCGCAGAAGGCATTTGAATTTGCTTCTGGAATCTGAAGACATCGATTTTCTTGATGCTTTGATGCAAATACATCTCCAATGGTTTGACCGGGATTCAGAAGTCATTCTGCAGCGCAAGATAAAAGACTTTCATGCCGGATTGCAAAAACATACCTGCAGCAATTTGAGAGATATAGGCAATGCTTTTGCAGCTTGCGGAATTATTGCTGCTCCTCCTACCACGCTGAAAGCAGAGCTTTATTGCCTCGGATCCATGCTGGATGAAAAATGCGGAGCGACCCCATTATGGTGCGGCATGATATGTGCGATGTACAAAGATTTGCCGTTGCAGACAGTAAGATATCAAGGGCGTTTCGGGATCATCAGCGACACCGGAATGTTGATCCCGGAAAACAACTGGTGCACTTTACCGTTGCCTGATTCAGAAAATCTCGAATTCTGGCCGCTGAAAAATTTATTGCGTATGGCGGCGGTAACATTATTTTCCTCAGCGGTCAACAGCGACAGTTTCCGCTATATCCTTACCATTTCTCAAGTGCTTACCGGCAGCTGTAATGGAGAAGCCCTGTCGCTGCTCCCCTACCCTTACAACCCGGAACTTTCTCCGGAAGATTGAAGTTTGTTCACCCGTAAGCTCAGGCGCAGTTCTGCCGGATCTGATGCATTGAAGTTCAATTCAACTTCATCTCCTTCTTTCAGCCCGGTATTGAAACGGCATTTATAGCAATAAGCAAACTCCGGAATGAGTACAGTCAGCCGGTCGCCCTGTTTATCGACCACAGTACCATTCCCCTGCCATTCCGGATGTTGTTTAAGATAGTGGAGCAGAAAATATTCATTGGCATACTTTTCCAATTTATGCCGCTGATTGGCGGCTTCTTCTGCTCTGGCGAGCCGTTGTGCAATATATTCAAGCTCCAGCAAAGGTTCTTTTTTCAAAAATCTCCGTATCTGCTGATGAGCCAGCAAATCTGCATAACGGCGCAGCGGGCTGGTTACTCTTGAGTATGGTTCAAGGCCCAGCCCGGAATGTTTGCCCGGTATGATACCGGTCACTCCCGCAGCACAGTTGCGGCGCAGCTGGAACATATCAGCAAGGGAATCTCCGAGTGTTGAACGGTCGATTTCAGGTTCTCCCTGAGTCACAAACGGGAAAGGTATACCTTCGCGCGCCATAAAGTCAGCCACGGCTGCTCCGGCACATAACATGGCATTGGCTACAAGTTCCCGCTCCGGAGTCACCGGACATGGAGAAACAGTTATTTTTCCGTCTTGCACCTTTGTTTTTACTTCCGGCAGTTTTATAAAAAGTGCACCATTTTCCGCTCTGCACTGCTTAAAACGCTCCAAAGCATTCTGCATGGCGATGAATTCATCACTTTTCATCAGGGTGTTTCTGGCACTTTCATAAGAATGACGCTCTGCATGTATGGTTGAAAGCAGGATTTTTTCCAAAACAGCCTTACCGTCATCTGTGATCCTGACCGCAAAAGTCATTGCCGGAGATGTTTCGCTCAAACCAAGTCCGAAACGCTCTACTGCGCCTTCCGGCAGCATCGGCGAAAGGATTTCCGGTAAATAACTGCTTTCGCCACGCCATGAACTTTCCTCATCAGCTTCTGAGCCGGGAACTATTGCAGCGGCGGGGTCTGCCACATGAACATAAAGCAGACCGTCCACAAAGGCTATCGCATCATCAGGATCATTACTGCCCGCATCATCGATAGCATAACTGGTGTGAGCAGTCATATCTACCCGTTCATCGTCACAGCTTTGCGGCAAAACAGCTGTCGGCATGTTGATGTCCACGCCCAATCTCCGGGGCCACGGATCATACAACTCCTGCCAAACGCCAAGGCGGCAAAGCAATGTATGGGCCTTTTGCGGAACTGATTCGATCCCCAGTTCTTTCAGCAAAGAACTGTTTTCGCTTTCACCATTTCCCACAGCCTCTATTTCACGGAGGAACTTCAAGTCATCAGGGGTGATCGAATTTGAACGGATCCGTTCAAGCAATTCCTCCCGTAATTTCTTTTTATTTTCTTTTTCGTTGAGTTTCTGAAGCAGTTCTGCGGTCTTTTCCGGATCTTGCACCTTGACCCCGTCAGCGACAGAGCCTGTAAAAAAAACGCCTTCTTTCAAAACATTCCATGCCTGCCATGCGGCAGCGGCACTATTTGTGCCGTAGGCAAGTTCTGTAAATTCAGCAAAAGAAAAGCCTTCTTCACCGGAAAGCTCTGCGATTTCCTGCCAATCCGGTTCCGGAAGCTGAACAAAATTCAGAGATGCGACCGGGCCGGGATGGATCACCTCTATATCCTTCAGACGGACAGAACGGCTTTCACCGTCAGCACACCTGATATCTATTTTTTCTTTATTGACACCGGTAACGGTGGCGGCCTTCCCTTTGTAAACGGCAAGCAGACCGATGTTCATCAGATCATGTGTCCCATGCGTTCTTTTTTGGTCTTGAGATAGAAGGCGTTTTCAGATCCCGGAGTGATAACAATGGGAACGCGTTCCACGATTTCCAAGCCATAACCGCCGATACCGACCAGTTTGCACGGATTATTGGTCAGCAGACGGATGCTTTTCACCCCCTGATCCAGCAATATCTGAACTCCGATACCATATTCCCGCAAATCGGCCGGGAAACCGAGTTTTTCATTGGCTTCGACAGTATCGCATCCTTCATCCTGAAGTTTGTAGGCATGGACTTTGTTGAAAATACCGATACCACGCCCTTCCTGACGCAGATAAACCAGCACTCCGGCTCCGGATTCCGCGATCTGCCGCATTGCTGCGTGAAGCTGATCGCCGCAATCACAGCGGCAAGAACCGAAAACATCTCCGGTAAGGCATTCGCTGTGGACACGGACAAGAACATTATCTTTGCCCTGGACATCTCCGTATGTCAGGGCCAAATGTTCTTCGCTGTCGACTTTGGTCCGGTATGCGGTAATGGTAAATTCGCCGAATGGCGTTGGCAATCTGGCACTTTCGCCACGGATTATCAATTGTTCATGGTGGCGGCGGTAAGAGATCAGATCCGCAACGGTACCCCACTTCAAACCGTATTGCTTACGGAACTCATCAAGATATGGCAGTCTTGCCATGTGACCGTCCGGCTTCATGATCTCGCAGATCACACCGGCGGGTTTCAAACCTGCCATTCTCGGCAGATCAACTGCGGCTTCAGTATGTCCGGCGCGGCGCAAAACGCCTCCGGGACGGGCGATAAGCGGAAAAGAATGTCCGGGAGAAACCAGAGTATCAGGAGTGCCATTTTCATCAATAAGGGTCTTTACGGTCCGGTGACGGTCAAAGGCACTTATTCCCGTGGTAACACCTTCTTTTGCATCAACACTCTGAGTGAAGGCGGTTCCGAAACGATCACCGAGATTGGCCGGTGTCACCAAATTAAGTTTTGCCGCCTGTT
>JAFVRT010000385.1 GCA_017504125.1 Lentisphaeria bacterium | reverse complement strand
GCCTTCATAGCAATCCACACCGGGATCGATGAAAAATTCGCCGCGCTGCTGAAGTCCGTCGATGGCAAAGGCGACAGCTTTGCCTCCTGCCATGCTGACCATGGTTCCGTTGAGGCGGGAAGGAATGGCTCCGCGGAAAGGTTCGTAGTGATCGAATACATGGGCGACCACGGCTTCACCCTGTGAAGCTGTGAGTGCGCGGCTCCGCAGTCCGATAAGTCCGCGGGTGGGGATGAAGAAATCGATGACCTGACGCAGACCGCGTGATTCCATTTCCAGCATTTCACCCCGGCGCAAGCCCACCATTTCGATGATTTTCCCGGCAAAGTCGTTGGGAACATCGATGGTGAGGCGTTCGATAGGCTCGCATTTGACGCCGTCGATTTCTTTGCAGATCACCTGGGGTTTGGCGACAGCCAATTCATAACCTTCGCGGCGCATGGTTTCGATGAGGATCGCCAGATGCAGCACGCCGCGTCCGGAAACCTTGAAGGCATCACCGCTTGCAGTTTCTTCCACTCGCAATGCCACATCCCGTTCAGTTTCATTGAAAAGCCTTTCCCGGAGCTGACGGCTGCTGACATATTTGCCCTCCCTGCCGAAGAATGGAGAATCGTTGATGCGGAACATCATGGAGATCGTAGGTTCGTCAATGGCGATCTGGGGCATCTGTTCCGGATTTTCCGCATCGCAGATCGTGTCGGAAATATCAATGCCCCCCATTCCGACGATGGCGCAGAGATCGCCGCATTGGACATTGCGGACTTCTTTTCTGCCCAGTCCTTCAAAGACGAAAAGCTGCTTTACCTGAGCCGGAGTAGTAGTGCCGTCGCGTTTGATCAGTGAAAGCGGTTTGCTCAAATCAAGTTCTCCGCGGTAGACCCGGCCGATACCGATACGGCCGACGAAGTTGGAGTAATCCAGCGTGGCGATCTGTACCTGTACCGGACCTTCGCGGTGTACCGGAGCAGGGACATATTTGATGATGGCATCCAGCAGCGGAGTCATATCTACCCGTTCATCATCCACATTGTTGATAGCCCAGCCGTCGCGTCCGCTGGCGTAGAGAGTCGGGAAATCCAGCTGCTCATCAGAAGCGTTGAGCTCGCAGAAAAGGTCGAAAACCTTGCTGTGTACTTCATCTGGACGGGCATCAGGCTTGTCCAGTTTGTTGATGACCACTACCGGACGCAGATTGAGGGCCAGAGCTTTTTCAAGAACGAAGCGGGTCTGAGGCATGGGGCCTTCGGCAGAGTCCACCAGCAGCAGCACACCGTCGGCAAGTTTCAGCACCCGTTCCACCTGTCCGCCGAAGTCGCTGTGTCCGGGCGTGTCCAGCAGATTTATCTTGATTCCCTTGTATTCGACGCTGATATTTTTGGAAAGAATGGTGATTCCCCGTTCCCGTTCCAGATCGTTACTGTCGAGAAAGCAGTCGGCGACTACTTCGTTTTCGCGGAAAAGTTTGGACTGACGGATGATCTGATCCGTCAGAGTGGTTTTGCCATGGTCGACATGGGCGATGATTGCGATGTTGCGCAGTTCTTTCATTCTTTTGTTCCCTCAAAAATTGTTATCCTGATAATATAGCACAGGAATGGCGTAATATCAAGTAATTACGCCCTTTGGGGCAAAGGATTTTTTAAACTTTCCCGATAGTTGCGGCAGTTTTTTTTCCGGTACAGGCTGCAAAAAAAAAGTTCCGGCATAGAAGTGCCGGAACTGCAGGAATGAAAAATATTTTCAGTAGTTGAGTACCACCATCTGATGACAGTCGATCTTGTCAAGTTTGAATTTGACTTTGCCGTTGCTGTATTCAAAAGGAATTTCTGTGCCCTGAGGCGCAAGTTCTGCCTTTGTAACAGCTTGGGGAACTTTTATTTCAAAACTGATATCGTAGACCGGAGTGATGTCGTCGATCACTTCAATGGGAATGGTGGCGCGCATGTTGGGCATGAAAGGATCGGTTTTCATACCGCGCAGCGCGGGAGTGGCAAACAATGCGTGACAGATGAAACGCTTTTCAGCTTTCTGCTCGGTGAGGAACACCCGTCCCTGCGAAGGCAGATCGGTGATAACGGGATAGTCTGCGCCCATGAAAGCCTTGATGGCCTTGTTGATGAACTGCTTCAATATAACAGTACCGTACACCGCGTAAAGTGTAAAGACCGGATGGGCAAAGTAGAGGATGCTGCCGGTCATGACGCCAGCATCAAAACCGGTGCTTTCCAGTTTGTTGGGGGTATGCTGGTGGGAACAGAAGTGTTCGTAACTTCTGGTGAAATAGGGATCGAGCACCTGACCGAGAGAAGTTCCTCCGTTGACCTTGATATTGAGGGAGGGACGGTACATGACGAATGGAGTGGTGATGCCGTCAGGGGCAAACTCCGGCGCGATCTTTACGAAATTGGGGATCGTCATATCGAGTCCGCCGATTTCAGCTGGGATCTCAAAAGCCGGAGTTTCGGATTCCTTTTTGAGCAGGGAAGTTCCGGAAAGAATCACCTTGCCGCCTTGAGCGATGAATTCTCTGACTCTGGCTGCAGCTTCGTCATGGCAGCGGAAGTCATCTGCAAAGATCAGATATTTGTAATTGGCAAAATTATCGTCCCAGTCGATACGGTCAAAGGGGATATGGGATTCCAGCAGAAAACGGGAAACACCGACTTCTGCAGTTTCTTCGGGATCTTTTTTCAAGCCGTCGTAACCGGCATTGGAAACAATGGCGATCTCAGTTACAGAATCCACATTGCTGCACCACGGTTCTTTTGTTTCCACTTCGGCATAGGCAGCTCCGATCAGGCGGCAGGTGCTTTCATCCAGCATACCGGAAGGGTGGAGCTGATCGCCGATACTGCATTTCGAACCGTTGGCCAGCATGGCGCAGCACTCGTAGCGCAAGGCTGCGGGTGATTTGAAACCTCCGAATTCGCCCCATGAAGTATGGAACTTGCCGGTCATGCCCATGAAGTCCAGGTTTCTGGTACGGCAGTAGGCTGCAGTAAGAGGGTAATGGTCATATCCCCAGCCGCCGGTGGGGAGTGATTCCAGTTCCATGTGGCTGAAATATTGGGCGAGATCCTTGTTGCCGGGGCCGATAAGTCCGGTATTGTGGAACACCGGCATGTCGGGATTGATACTACGGGCAACGGCGGTAGTGCGTTTCATGTAATTGGCGATCACCTGACGGCTGAAAACAGCGCGGTCGTATTCTTTTTCCGGATCGAATCCCTGTTTCTTCATTGATTCCATGCACCAGGGACAGCAGCATTGATTCTGACTGATGATGTCAAAGAACATGCCGTCGGCATCGGGAAAGAGTCTGGCGGCTTCCTCGATATATTTGCAGAGATAATCAAGATAGGGGGAGTTGAAGCACAAAGTTTTGAATCCCGGTTTGATGGGGGAAGGCTGCCACCCTGCGTATCTTCCTTCGAAATTCAGTTCGCGCCAGCCGGGTTCTTTGGCCGCTATCATGTCGTTGATACCGGCGGTGATGTAGATGGGAACTTTGACATCGATCTCGTGGCAGGCATCGATCTGGGCGCGCAGCAGGTTGAATTTCAATCCGGGATGCATTTCACCGACTTCGGTGGGGTGATAACTGTAACCGTGGTGGCAGCTGGAAAAACAGGTTATGGAGTTGATATGGGCCATTTTAAGCCGCTCCTGCCACAATTTTTTGTCGAATGACTCCCCAATGCCGGGGATGAAAGGCGAGGTGTGAAAATCCAGATGGACCTGACGGAAACGAAGTTCGTGTCTGCTCATGTTTTTTCTTTCGTTGTTATATTTTTTAACTTTCAGTACATTGTTTATGTTAAAATAACACCGAGTGGCATATTTTTCCAGTTCAGAATCGAAAGTAACAATAAATAAATTGAAAAAAATTATTTTCTATCTGCAAGGCATTGTGTCAGGAGTATATTTCAGCATGCCGGGTACAGGTTATATTTACAGGTGTAAGCTGAGTGTATAACTCATCTTTTTAGAACCGGTATTTTCTGCTATTGCTTATTACTCAATAAATTAAAAACTGTATTCCACCATGGAATACAGCAGCGCGGTGAAAAAGGTAATGTTTACTGTTGTTTAATGCTGCTGACGGCGTTTGCCGTCAGCAGCCGCAGTTGAAGTTTTTCCCGCCGCATAAGCGTACTTTGCGGCATCCTGTACTTTGGGGCGAGATAAGTTCAATTGCTGCCGGAAACAACAGCATCTATTTCAGCATATTCCGATTCAGAGAAAGAGCAGCTGCCCATGGCTTTTGCACATTCTGTGATCTGATCCGGAGAACTTGCCCCGCAAAGAACTGAAGTTATTCCCTTGCGGCTCAAGATCCAGGAAAGTGCCATTTGAGAGAGAGTCTGGCCGCGCTTTTCGGCGATCGCTGAAAGGGCGGTGATCTTTTGCAGCAATTCAGGAGTTATGGAGTTTTTCTTGAGAAAATGATCTCTGGCAGCTCTGGAGTTTTCCGGAATACCTGAAAGATATTTGCTGCTCAGCAAGCCTTGAGCCAGCGGCGAGAAACATATTGCTCCGACTCCGGTATCATAAAGCATATCAAACATGCCGCTTTCCTCAAGTTGACGGCCAAGCATGTTGAATCTGCCCTGATAGATGACACCGGGAGTACCGAGGTCACGGAGAATGGCAAAGGCTTTTGCCGCATCAACAGTACTATAGTTGGAAAGTCCCACATATATCGCCCGTCCGCTGCGTACGATATAATCAAGGGCCTGCATGCTTTCTTCGACCGGGGTTTCCGGATCGGGGCGGTGGTGATAAAAGATGTCCACATAATCCAGCTGCATCCTTTTCAAACTCTGGTCGCAGCTTGAAATGAGAGTTTTTCTGGAACCCCATTCCCCGTAAGGCCCTTCCCACATGCGGTATCCGGCTTTAGTTGAGATTACCAGTTCATCCCGGTATTTTTTGAAGTCGGCGGCAAAGATCCTGCCGAAGTTTTCTTCTGCGCTGCCCGGTTCCGGTCCGTAGTTGTTGGCAAGGTCGAAGTGGAATATCCCAAGATCGAAGGCCCGCCGGAGCATGGCAACTGCATTATCAAATGAGTCGATACTGCCGAAATTGTGCCACAATCCGATGGAAAGCTCCGGTAATATAAGACCGCTTCTGCCGCTGCGGCGGCATGGCATGAAACTGTAACGGTCTGTACATGGGTCATAAGGTGTCATGATTTATTTTCCTTTCAGTTTTTTAGAATTTCTGCAGCATGTGTATCCGGTTTTACTTTGGGCATGACATCTGTGGAGTAATTGGTGCCATTCTATATAAGCCATTGTTAATCATGC
>JAFVRT010000384.1 GCA_017504125.1 Lentisphaeria bacterium | reverse complement strand
GTAAAAATAAAAGGCAGCGAAGATCCGGCTCTGGTTATGATCTGCAGCGCGGCATTCCGCAAAAGGTGAACGCCGTAAAGTTTCAGCGGACTGACTCCTTTGGCTGCGGCAGTACGCAGATATTCTTTGCCCAGTTCATCAACAAATACCGCCCGGTAAAAACGCACATTGGCACCGATACCGCTTATGATACCTACCGTAACCGGCAGCAAAAGATTGGCGGCACTTTCAAATCCCCAGATGGGAAACAACCCGGCATGATATCCGAGAAACCATTGCGCCATAATTATTATCACCACATAACTCACACTCATTCCGGCCACAGAAAATAAAAGCAGCACTCTGTCCGGCCAACGGTTTCTGAAAGCTGTCGCCACCAATGCAAAAGCTATTCCGAACAGCATTTCGCCCAGGAACACAGGTATCATCAGCAGCAGAGAAACTTTCATCCCCCGTTTCAGAATATCTTTAACAGGCTCCCTGGTGACCATACTTTCTCCGAAATTGAAAAAAGAGATAAAAGGGAAATTTTTCTGAAATGCTGCGATCTCACCGAGAGAACGGAAAAATTGTGAATTAAAACCATTTTTCTGATAACGGTAAAATAAAGTTCCCGGTGATCCTTTGTAGATATCTCCATCCACCTTGACCATTTCTGAAGCCGCAGCGGCATAAACATCATCATTTCCGAACTGCCGCTTGAAGTTTCCGCTCCCGGCGGGGATTTCCGCGAAAGACTCGGTACGGCAGTAATGTCCGTAAAACAAAGGCAGATCGCTCCCCAGACGGCGGCGGAGAGCTTCGATCTCAGCCGGAACGGCATTCTTCCCCAAAACTGCGGCAGCAGGATCCCCGGCACCTACATTAAAAAGCAGAAAAGTAAGGAGCAATACGCCGAAAACGATCAACAGAGAATAAAAAGAACGCCTGATTATAAACTCAATCATGGAATTGCTCCAATAAATCAGCCGCAACGGAAGCACGGCGGCAAAAATCTGCTTTACTGCCATACAAGACAGCTGATTCTTTCAATTCCGCAAGTTTTTCCGGCTGCAGGAACTCCCGGAGTTTTCTGTTGAGTTCCTGTTGGTCAAAGGGCAATTTCAATGCACAACCACCGGATTCTGCGGCAAAATTGGCAAAACCGCACTCACTTGAAGCAATGACCGGCAATCCGGCAGCCAGAGCCTCCACAATAACTGTACCGGTAGCCTCTTTACGCGCCGGATGTACCATCAGGTCAGCAGCAAGCAGCCAGTCCGGAACTTCTCCGGAAGCCCCAGGCATAATAAGATTTCCGGAGTCGATATCCAGAGAACGGCATAATTTCAGACATTTTTTCCGGGGCATATTGCCGATAATGGCGATCCGGCATTTTTTTTGCAGCTCTCCCTCCAAAGCAGCAACGGCCCTCAACAATCGGTCTGCCCCTTTGCCTTCAAAAAAAGATCCGACAAGGATAAGCAATATTTCATCATCGCCGATATTGTATTCCTGCCGTTTTCTGTTCCGTCTGATTTCTGCATCTTTTCCGCGGAAACAGGCTTCATTCAAACCCGGCGGCAGATAGAAAAACCGTTCTTCGGGAGTTCCGTAAAATTTCTGATAATCTTTTTTCTGTTTTTCCGCGATATAAAGTATGCGCGTTGCCGATTCCGGCGCGAGAACATTTTTTTCCTGCCTGAGAATCGATCTGTGCCGGGGCGACAGTTTCAGGAACCATTCCGGATACACAGTCAAAGCTTCACTCATGATACAGTTGTCTGCCGCAAAATAAAAATCCAAACCTCCGATACGGTTGAATCCGAATTTCACATCATATCCGGCAGCTGCAACAGCAAAAAGTTTTTCAAATTCGGCAGCTTTTCCATGATTGGTAAAACTTTTGGTTTCAAGAAACACCACTTGCAGTTTTTCAGGGATCACTCCGTCAAAACTTGTGGTGAACAAAGTTACTTCATGCCCTCTTTTCAGCAATTCCAGAGTGATCCGCATGAAATCCCTCTGCAAACCGCCGTGAGGAAAATATTTGAAAAGAGCCAATGCAATTTTCATTGTGCCGCTCTCCGTGGTGCGGGAGGTTCCTTGCCGAGTTTGCGCATGACCAGTTTGAGATCTTCCCAGGAATCACGCTTGGCCGACTCCTGACGCAGCAGAAATGCCGGATGAAAGGTCGGCATCACCGGGATCCCGTCATACTCCAGCCAACGGCCGCGGAGTTTCATTATACCTTCCTCCCTTTTCAACAGAAAATGGGCAGCGGTTGCTCCGAGCAGCACTATGACTTCGGGCCTGATCATTCTTATCTGGTGTTCAAGATACCCTATACATGCAGCAGCTTCTTCCGGCATGGGAGCCCGGTTGCGCGGCGGACGGCATTTGACGATGTTGGCTATATACACTTCTTCGCGTTTGAACTGCATAGCTGTTATCATCTTGTCAAGCAGCTGTCCGGCAGCTCCGACAAATGGACGGCCCTGCCGGTCTTCATCAGCTCCGGGTCCTTCGCCGATGAACATGAGTCTGGCATGGGGATCCCCCTCGCCCGGAACTGCGTTGAGTCTGGTTTCACATAAAGGGCATCCCCGGCAATGACGGACTGTTTCAACCAGATGTTCGAGGGTTCCGGGACGCAAATCACTCCTGAGTTGACCGGAAATCCCCCCGGATCGGCGGTCATCAACTTGCTCTTTTCTGAATTCCGGAGCTGCCGGAACAGCCGCTTCAGCAGCAGCAGAGTTTTTCCGGGGCGCATGATCTGCAGCCAGCTCCCGTAAGGTTTCCGGTTCTGCCATGATGCCGGGACGACGCAGAGCTTCCTTTTCCAGAATAGCAGTAAGCTGAGTAAAAAAATCGGTCATTTTCAATTCCTTAAGTATTGCCGGCAGATAATTTACCACATGAACGGCTATTTTGCAAGTCCGGGACTTGAAAAAAAAACATTCCGATATTATATTATCCAATTGTCATTTAATCGGGTACTTTCCAGCCCCCCCTGTTTGCGGACTCAAAAGTATCTTGCAACCAAATACAAGGAGTTGAAAATGAAAGTTGTCGTTGCGTATTCCGGCGGTCTTGACACCTCTGTGATCGTGAAATGGGTCAAAGAAACCTACAATGCCGAAGTTATCTGTTACTGCGCCGATGTCGGCCAGCAGGAGGAACTTGACGGTCTTGAAGCTAAAGCTATTGCCACCGGTGCCAGCAAATGCATCATCGATGACCTCAACGAAGAATTCGCCAAAGATTTCATCTTCCCGATGCTCCAGGGCGAAGCTATTTACGAAAACAACTATCTTCTGGGTACTTCCATTGCCCGTCCTTTGATCGCCAAACGTCCGGTGGAAGTTGCCAAGGCCGAAGG
>JAFVRT010000383.1 GCA_017504125.1 Lentisphaeria bacterium | reverse complement strand
CGATGCCGCAAGTTTTTACAGGCCTTCACGCAGTATCCATGCCGGAGAGTCAAGAATGTCTGACTGCGACGGTTATGTAACTGTCAGCGACAATACACAGCGTCCGGCGTTTCCCCATGACAATCCCAATCCTGAAGATCAGTTCACCAATCCCCAGGTTGCCAGCGGCGGAAGTGCAAATTTCGTATTTCTTGACGCTCACGCTGACAATATCAGCAGAGCAAGAACTCCCCTTGCAGTAAAAGATGCCGATGCCGTGATGCAGACCTTTTGGTTCTACACAAAAAGGATGGAGGCATTAGGTTCCTTCGCCGGCAAAAAAATCCGTGATACATGGTAATTCAATTGTACTATAACAACATAAGGAAAAAGAAATGAAACATTTTATCACATTACTGCTGGCGATCTCCATGCTGCCTCTGGCGGCTGTTCGCAGCTACCCCACAACTCCGGTAAGTCCAAGGTCGGTGAAACTCGGTAAAACCACACTTCCCATGATCTCTGCCGGAAAAATTCAGTTCTCTCTTTATGTTCCGGCCAAAAGTTCCAAACACATAAAAGAACGCGCCGCAAAATTCGCAGAATATCTTTCTCAACTGACCGGCACAAAAATAAATGCCGTCAGCAAACTGCCTGCAGACAAAAAAATAACCGTTCTGCGCTTTGCAGATGCCGCTTTTGCCAAAGCAAATAAGATCGATCTTGCCAAAATCGACCGGGACGGTTTTGTCATTGCCGCTTTCGGCAACCAGATACTTATAGCCGGGTGGGATGCCCTTGACGCAAAAATGGGCGAAGGTTCTCTCTACGGCGCGCTGGATTTTCTGGAACGCTTCGCCGGAGTGCGTTTTTACTTTCCTGGCAAATACGGAACCATCTTTCCAGCGAAAAAGGATTGGCAGGTTCCTGTGATGACCATTTATGACCGTCCCGACAACCAGTACCGCCAGATCTGGTGGGGAAGGCCCAAATGGTACGATGATTCGATCAACCGGGACAAGGCTCTGGCCGCTCACAAAAAAGAACTCAGATTTTCTTCAAGATCGCTTGTCAACGGTCACGGACTGGCGATGCTCGGCTACGTTAAGCGTTTTGCAAAAACACATCCCGAATACTTTGCTGTCCGCCCCGACGGGACCCGTGCTGACGGCTCGATCATCCGCGATCCCAGTGACCGGAACGGACAACTCTGCTTCAGTTCCGGTATCATGGAAGAAATTTTCCTTGATGCCAAAGCCATGCTCACCAGCCTCAACGCGGTAAAAAAGCGCAACATGACCGGAGCTGCCAAGTGGTATGTCCGCGGTATGCACGGAGTTTTCAATATGATGCCTAATGACTCCATGGTGCGCTGCCGCTGCAAGAAGTGCGCGCCCTACCATGAAGGTCTGGGTATCGGCAGCGGATTCAGCGAAAAAGCTGCCGACTTCACCTGGGAAAAAATGCTTTCTATCCCCAACCGTCTGAAAAAAGAAAACATCCCCGGTATCGTTACCATGATGGCATACGATCTCTGCAAAGAAGTTCCCAAGCAGCCGATTCCGGATAATGTGATACTCCAGGTGGCT
>JAFVRT010000382.1 GCA_017504125.1 Lentisphaeria bacterium | reverse complement strand
TCCACGATCATCATGCTGGTGGCTGTTGCACCTCTGCATAAAGCCAAAAAACTCCGCCGCATGGTCGCGGCCACCTATCAGGCTACCAGCGGAGCCGGCGCAAAAGGCATGGCGGAATTGATCGAGCAGACCCGCCAGCTGCTCAACAATGAACCTATCGCCCCCAAGGCTTTCGCCCACCGGATCGGTTTCAACCTCATTCCTCACATCGACACCTTCTACGACAATGGTTATACCAAAGAAGAATTGAAGATGCTCAATGAAACCAGAAAAATGCTCCATGATGATTCGCTCCAGATCAGCTGCACCTGTGTTCGTGTTCCGGTGCTGCGCGCTCACTCCGAAGCATTGAATCTGGAATTCGAAAACGAGATCACCCCCGAAGAAGCCAGAGCAATTCTTGCTGCCGCTCCCGGAGTCCAGATCGTTGATGATCCCGCCTCCAAACTTTACCCCATGCCGGTGGAAGCCGCTGAAAAATATGATGTTCAGGTCGGCCGTATCCGTCAGGATATCTCACGCAATGACCGCAAAGGTCTGGATATATTCGTTTCCGGTGACCAGGTTCTCAAAGGTGCTGCCCTGAACGCAGTTCAGATCGCAGAACTCCTCTGATAAACTGAAATCATCAGCGAAAACATGAAAACGATCTTCCGTAATCTGACAGCTGCTGCGCTTCTTGCATTGAGCGGCTGTTCCGGTGTTGGCGGGACTGCGGACCGGCAACGCTTTGAGCAGATCACGGAAGATCTTGATTTCAACGGCAGCTGTTTCTTCGCAGGTTCTGCTGAACATGCCGGAAAATCCGTCGAAAATCTTTTGAGAAATATTGAACGGCAGGTCTGGTATTCCGGTATGCCAGAATCTGCCCGTTTCCGGATGCAGCGTTTTATTTCACTCTGGGAACTTATCGCCCGGATCGGCGGCATAAACGAGATCCGCGGGTGGGGCGGCAGTTCGATAAAATTCGCCTCTGAAGATCTTTTCCGCAACCGCTTCAAACTTTTACTTGCTCCGGAAGCCAGGGGCGTTCTGTGGCAGCTGCCTGCCAAAGAAAATATCCCTTTGGGAAAATATCTGCAAAATTTGCCGGATGATACATTTTTCGCATGTGTTTTCAATCTTGTTCCGTTTTCTGCCGCCCGATTGCTGAAAACAGACAACCATACGATCCGTTCAGTTGACCAGATCTGTAAACTTCTGCTCGGATGCAATGCCGCTGAACTGCTGTCAGAACTTTCCGGAGTGTGGAAACTCGTCATTGTTTGCGACGAGGTATATGATCCGGGACTTCTTGACGGAGTGCATATCGCACTTACGATCCCTGATCGTAACGGCAAAATTTTTGCCCTGATGCAAAACCGCAGCAAATTACTTGCCGGTGTCAAGCATGATGCCGCTTCAGGGACGGTCCAGCTTACAGCTTTCCCTGACAAACTTCTTGTTCCCGTAATAAAAAAAGGCAATGGCTCTCTTACTGTATTTTCGACTCCGGAGGCTCAATTCCGGACCTCAAACAACGAAAGTTTTCCCAAAGTAAAACAACGCCAGAAAGACCTTTTGAAATATCTTGACGATTCAGGAGTTGCGGCAGTATACAACCGCAGTTCTCTTGCTGAAATACATCTTTCCGGCAAACAGGGCAACGCCCATCACATCCCATCTCTCGGAATCTTGCAACGCCGTCCGGACGGATTGTTTTTTGAAGAAATATCAGGATGCGACATCAACAGTTATGCACTCTATTCGGCGACAGCGTTTCCGGTACGCATGCTGTTTGACATTTTCAACACCCCGCCGCAGTCTGACCGGAACAGCAAATCTACAGGCAAGAAGGCTCCCCCAAAACAACAGATCCCGGTAAAGCCGGTTCAAAAAAATATCCGTAAGTCCGCCAATACTGCTGACAGCTGTCTTGCAAATCTTTCCCGTATCGGAGCTATTGTGATAAAAGAAGCCGCTGCTGCAAAAAAGTATCCGGTGTATGGCATTCAGGGATTACGGGAACTGGCAGCAGCAAAAAAACTCTCTCCGGCAAAAATGTGTTGTCCGGCTATAAAAAAAGTGTCTGATCCGGAACAGATATTAAGTTATGCAAACTGCCACTATCTCTACTTCGGGGCTCCGGCTGAAAAATCCCCCAAGTCCCCATTGATAATAGAGTTGCCATTTTTACACAAAGATTATATTGCTGTCTGCTGCGCTAACGGCAGTACAGAAAAGATCCCCATGACAGGTATCCGTAATGTGCGCCGCGCCATAAGCGTACTGCACACCATGCACGCCTACGAAGAAGAGGAGTTT
Organism: Lentisphaeria bacterium; assembly: GCA_017504125.1. GTDB lineage: Bacteria > Verrucomicrobiota > Lentisphaeria > Victivallales > Victivallaceae > UBA1784. The sequence goes on along the minus strand of JAFVRT010000382.1, from coordinate 855 downwards.
TTCCGTCTCATGCGTATTGCAGAAGAATTTGACAAGATATTGGAGCGATAATAAAATGAACGAAGAAGTCAACAAAAAAGCCAACTCCAAGCCTGACACCGCCAGCGAAGTCAAGCCATTCACCCTGACAGAATTTTCCAGAGAAACAGGGATCCGGCTCGAATTGCTGCGCCGTACCATCAACAGACACACCCGGCAAGTCAGAGCTGAAACCTGGGATAAATTTTATCCGTCACTCATGGAACTTTTCGGAGAAAATGCCTCTCCGTACTCCAAAAGGATCGGGCCTCCCTACCGCCGCCATGCCGAACTGGTTGAAATGTTCAGCGATCAAAAGATCCTGCTCGATGTATTCAATATTTTAGGTTCTGCCGACCAGCAGAAAATCATCGAAAAATGGTGTGCCATGACAGAAAGCACACCTACCTCTTTTGTCAGTCTTTCTGCTGATGAGAATAAATTGATGGGAGCTTTTCTGGCCATGGAAGAAGATATCAGACAGCATGAACTCCTGGAGCTGATCAAAAATGGCAGAAACATCATCAAAGCCCAGCGTTGATGCAACTGAAAAAAAACTCTGATGAAAAACAATTCCAAAAGATCTTTCAAGGATCATCTGAAAATATTTTTATGCGGGGCCGTTATGGGGGCAGCGGATGTTGTACCGGGGGTTTCCGGAGGAACTATGGCTTTCATACTCGGCATATACAATGAGCTTCTGGATTCCATAAAAACGATTCTCAGTCCCGGCAGTATCAAATCAGCGGTAAAGTTTGAGATCAAAAAAATGATCACCACCCTGCCCTGGCCGTTTCTTCTTTCCCTCGGACTCGGTATAATAACTGCGATCATGCT
>JAFVRT010000381.1 GCA_017504125.1 Lentisphaeria bacterium | reverse complement strand
CAGCCGATCTTGTCGAAGCCGGTGAGGGGACGCAGAACTTCGGGGATCACGATGGAACCGTCCTTCTGCTGATAGTTTTCCATGATGGCGATTATCAGACGGTCAGTTGCCGCAGTAGCACTGATGGTGTGGACAAAATCGCGTTCATCGCCCTGTTTGTAACGGATATTCAGACGGCGGCTCTGGAAACTGGTCAGATTGGTGTTGCTGGTGACTTCACGGTAGGTCTTGAAGGTGGGATACCAGGCTTCGATATCGTACTTCTTGTAACCGGGAGCCCCCAGGTCACCGACGCAGACATTGACCACATGGTAGGGGATATCCAGGGCCTTGAGCAGATCTTCCTCGTTGGCCAGACAGAAGTCATGGTATTTGGGGGAGTCTTCAGGTTTGCAGAAAACGATCTGTTCGACCTTGTGGAACTGGTGGACACGGAAAATACCGCGGGAGGCTTTGCCGTAACTTCCGGCTTCAGTACGGAAACAGGGAGTGAAAGCGGTATAACACAGAGGCAGTTTGTCGCCGTCCAGCACATCGTCAGCATGATAGGCTACGAGAGTCTGTTCACTGGTTCCGATCAGGGCCAGATCTTCGCCTTCCAGATTATAGGTCTGATCGGCGAAGAAAGGAAGATAACCGGTTCCGTAAAGAGTGCGCTCTTTGGCAAGGCAGGGAGTCATGAACATGGTGAAACCGCGCTGCACCAGGAACTGCTGCACATAGAAGTAAAGAGCCTGAGCCAGCATAGCACCTTTGCCTTTCCAGTAGTAGAAACCGGTTCCGGCAACTTTGGCACCGCGGGCGATGTCGAGGATATCGTGCATTTCGCCCAGTTCCTGATGATCACGCACCGGGAAATCAAATTCCCGGATCGTTCCGACTTTGCGGAGTTCCACATTGCCGGTGTCATCGGTACCGTCCGGAACATCGGGAGCCAGCAAATTGGGCATGCGGCTCAACACCGCCATCATCTTCTTGTTGAGAGAATCCATGGCAGTTTCTTTGGAAGTGAGAGTAAGTTTGATCTTTTTCACTTCTTCGCGTGCCGAGGGATCGGAAGCACACTCTTTGCTCAATTTGTTGCGGCGGGCGCGGAGTTCTTCAACTTCGCGGTCGAGAGCACGGTAATCTTTGTCGAGAGCCAGCAGGCCGTCAACATCGATGGGGAATCCACGCCGCTGGCAGTTTGCCTTGATCATTTCGGCGTTTTCACGGATAATCTTGAGATCCAGCATTTTAACAAATCTTTCTTGAAATTATTTGAACTGAGGCATGGGGAATGCCGCCATAAAGTTTTTCACTTCTTCGCCGAGGGCTTTCAGTCCGGCTTCGTCATCACGCAGAGCAACGCCGCGTTCGATGAAATCGGCCACATTGACCATTTCCGCTTCCTTGAGGCCGCGGGTGGTGATGGCGGGGGTGCCGATACGGATACCGCTGGTGACGAAGGGCTTCTCAGGATCGAAGGGGATCATGTTCTTGTTGACGGTGATCCGGGCCAGATCCAAAGCATTGGCGACGGCTTTACCGGTGGCCTGTTTGGGCCGCAGGTCAATGAGCATCAGGTGGTTGTCAGTACCGCCGGAAACGATGCGGAATCCGCGTTTGGCAAGTTCATCAGCCAGTTTGGCGGCGTTGATCTTGACCTGCTGCTGATAGGCCTTGAATTCAGGCTTGAGAGCTTCGAGGAAACATACTGCTTTGGCAGCGACCACATGTTCCAGCGGTCCGCCCTGAAGTCCGGGGAACACCGCAGAATTGATGGCCTTGATGTATTCTTCTTTGCAGAGGATCAGACCGCCGCGGGGACCGCGCAGAGTTTTGTGAGTGGTGGTGGTGACGATGTCGCAGTAGGGAACGGGGTTGGGATGGACTCCGGCAGCCACCAGACCGGCGATGTGTGCCATATCCACAAAGAGGATGGCTCCGACTTTGTCGGCGATCTCACGCAGACGGGCAAAATCGATGACTCTGGGATAAGCACTGGCACCGGCGAGGATCATGCGGGGTTTGTTTTCGACGGCAAGTTTTTCCACTTCGTCGTAGTCGATCATTTCAGTTTCGCGGGAAACTCCGTAGGGGATCATGTTGTAGAGTTTGCCGGAAAAATTCAGGGGATGTCCGTGAGTCAGGTGTCCGCCGTGATCCAGACTCATGGCAAGTACGGTATCTCCGGGCTGGCAGAGGGCGGTGTAGACAGCCTGATTGGCTCCGGAACCGGAGTGGGGCTGCACATTGGCGGCTTCAGCACCGAAAAGTTCTTTGGCGCGTTCGATGGCGAGAGTTTCCACCTGATCGATGAATTCGCAGCCGTTGTAGTAGCGTTTGCCGGAGTAGCCTTCGGCGTATTTGTTGGTCAGCACAGAACCCTGAGCGGCGCGGACGGCGCAACTGGCGAAGTTCTCGCTGGCAATAAGTTCGATACCGTCATTCTGACGGGCATTTTCGCGGTCGATGGCGGCAGCGATCTCAGGATCGGTGGCACGGAGTGCGGCGATATCATCATGGCCGCCGGTTTCCACTTTGGCCAGACGGCGGGCATGGCGGGCATCTCCGGAAAAGGGAGTGGCAAAGAAGGTCTTGACGATCTCAGCCATTTCTTCATCGCTGCAGAAGTCGCCGGGCAGAACCAGACAGTTGGCGGCATTGTGTTCGCGGCCGCGGATCGCCAGTTCGGTACTTCCGGCCACTACGGCGCGGACGCCGTGGAACCGGTTGGCGGTGATGGCCATACCGAAACCGCTGCGGCAGATCAGGATCAGCGCATCGATGACACCGCAGCTCAGAGCTTTGGAAGCAGGAGCGGCATAATCCGGATAGTCGTCAGCCGGGTCCATAGAGGCAGGACCGAAATCCACCACCTGATGTCCCATGGACTCCAGAAGTTTGACGATTTTACCTTTGGCCTCAAAGCCTCCGTGATCGGTTCCGACACCGATGGTAATTTTCTTACCGGTGATTTCTTCAATGCTCATGATGTTTTTTTCTCCTTGGTTTTTATTCAATTCTTTGAAAAGTTGATCTATATGGCTGCGCATGAAGCTGAAAACTTCACGATAATCTTCAATACTGCCTCCGAAGGGGTCCGGTACATCTTCGCCGGGGATCAGGGTACGCACCTTTTCCCGCACTTCAGGAGCAATATGACGCATCATCGCAGCGTGAGTACGGGTCATGCCGATAAGCAGATCGTATTCTGCCGCCCGTCCGGGGGAGTAAGCTCTGGAGGCGAAAAAACTGCTGTCGATACCCAGTTCTGCCATAACGGCAGCTGCCGCATGGGAAATGGGTGCTCCATCGCCCGCATAGATACCGGCAGAATCCGCAGAAAGTCCTGTGCCGCAGGCAAGGTGGTTGAAATAGAGTTCCGCCATGGGGCTGCGGCAGCTGTTTCCGGTGCAGACAAAGAGTATTTTCATCACTTTCACTCCTTTCCGCCCAGCCACAGAGTATGGCCCGGTGCGCAGCGTAAACCGCATCCGGCATAGAACATTTCAGTTCCCGGCACTCCTACAATGCCTATCCAGTCGATATTGCGTTTTTTCAATTCTTCTGCAATGGTCATGGTAACGAGTTTCCCGACACCCTGTTTACGGAATTTTTTCGCAGTCATGATGTCCTGGATATAAGCGTCGGAAACTCCGTCAGAAATGCTTCTGCCCACCCCGGCAAGTTCGCCTGTTGCAGAAAATGCCGCCACCACTACAAAGGAGTTGGCGAAGGCATTTCCGGGGAATGCCGGATCATCATTTTCATTGATCCAGCGGTTTTCAAGGTACAAGGCACGGGCCGCCTGAAGAAATTCAGGAGTGAATTCATCCATTATGCGGACTTCAAATCTGTCAGCCATAGCTTGCAAACCTCATGCAGTATCAACTGTGAATCACATGCGCTCCACAACAGCTTTGGCAAAGGCGGAGCAGGAAACTTCTGTGGCTCCATCGGTAAGACGGGCCAGATCGTAGGTCATGATCTTGTCAGAGATGGCTCCTTCAAGTCCCTTGATGACCAGATCGGCAGCTTCATCCCAACCCAGATGGCGGAGCAGCATTTCACCGGAAAGAGCCAGAGAACCGGGGTTTACTTTATCCATGCCGGTGTATTTGGGGGCAGTACCGTGGGTAGCCTCAAAAATGGCATGGCCGGTGATGTAGTTGATATTGGCTCCGGGAGCGATACCGATACCGCCGACACAGGCGGCCAGAGCATCGGAAACATAGTCGCCGTTGAGGTTCAAAGTGGCGATGACATCGTACTCGGCCGGACGGGTGAGGATCTGCTGCAGAAAGGCATCGCAGATGCAGTCTTTGACCAGGATCTTGCCTTCGGGAGCCACTCCGTTGCACTCGTCATAGGACACCGCCACATCGGCATATTCCCGTTTCACCAGTTCGTAGCCCCAGTTTTTGAAACCGCCTTCGGTGAATTTCATGATGTTGCCCTTGTGGACAAAGGTGACGCTTTTGCGTTTGTTTTTGATGGCGTAATCCATGGCGGCGCGGATAAGTCTTTCGCTGCCGTCCACGGAAACCGGTTTGATACCGATGCTGGAACTTTCGGGGAAACGGATCTTGCTGACCTTCATTTCCTCCTGCAGGAATTTGATGACCTTCTGCACTTCAGGAGTTCCGGCGGCCCATTCGATACCGGCGTAGATATCTTCGGTATTTTCACGGAACACCACCATATCGGTCTTTTCAGGAGCTTTGACAGGTGAAGGAACACCCTTGAAGTAACGCACCGGACGGACACAGGCATAAAGATCGAGCTGCTGGCGCAGAGCCACATTCAGAGAACGGAATCCGCCGCCGATAGGAGTGGTCAGAGGTCCTTTGATGGCAATGAGATATTCGGAAACCGCTTCCACAGTTTCTTCAGGGAGCCACACCGGTTTGCCGTAAACGGCATTGGCTTTTTCGCCGGCAAAAAGTTCCATCCATGCGATCTTGCGCTTGTTGTTGTAGGCTTTTGCCACGGCGGAGTTCCAGATATGCATGGAAGCTGCTGTGATATCGGGACCGATACCGTCCCCTTCAATAAATCCCACGATGGGGTTGTCTGAAACCTGCAGTTTACCATTTGCACCGATGGTGATTTTGTCACCTGCCGGAACCTGGATCTTGTCGTAAGCCATTGTTAAAATCTCCGGTATTTGGAATTAAATAATTAAAAAATATCTATTTGCATAATATATCACCGGAAATGCTTTTCTGCAAGGGGAAAAAGACAAAATTATCGATCGCTTCATGAAACGGAAAAAATGGACAAATAAAAATTTTCCCTTCCTTTTACTTGAAAAATCATCTCCGGCCGCTTATATTTAAGAAAGTGAACATTATTCTGTTCTGTAATTAATGAAATTAAGGAGTTATCACATGGCAAATAAGATTCTTGATGTTTTCCGCTGCAGCCATTGCGGTTTGACCGTTGAAGTAACTGCCCCCGGAGCAACACCGGTATGCTGCGGTGAACCTATGAAACATTGTGCCGAAAACAGCGTGGATGCTGCCAGAGAAAAGCATGTTCCTGTGGCTGAAGATCTCAATCCCGGTACCCGTGTCAAGGTCGGCAGCGTCGCTCACCCCATGACAGAGGAACACTACATCCAATGGATCGAAGTCATCAACGGTTCTTATGTCAACCGCCGTTATCTGAAACCGGGTGATGCCCCGGAAGCTGAATTTTATGTGCCTTACAGCGACAAGCTGGTTATCAGAGCTTACTGCAATCTCCACGGTTTGTGGAAAAAATAAATAAAAATACCGTTTCCCCCCCCCCTGCTTCAGTCATTCGATGGAACGGGAAACGCAGCAAGATATATTTAAGGGATTTATTGATGAAAAAATTTTTCAAAGCCCAACAGGTTTCGCCTAATGTCTGGTGGGTCGGTGCCATAGATTGGAATGTCCGTAATTTTCACGGTTATCTTACCGACCGCGGTTCCACCTACAACGCATTTCTTATCATCGACGAGAAGATCACTCTGGTCGATACGGTAAAGGCTCCCTTTGCCGATGAGATGCTGGCCCGTATCAGTTCGGTGATCGATCCGGAAAAGATCGATTACATCATTTCCAACCACGCCGAACCGGATCACTCCGGAGCACTTCCGGCTGCCGTTGCCGCGATCAAGCCGGAAAAGATCTTTACTTCGGCTGCAGGCGCAAAAACCCTCAACCTCTACTACGGCGATCTGGGGTATACCGCTGTGAAAACCGGTGATTCCGTCGATCTCGGCAATGGGAAATGCGCTTTTGTGGACACCAAGATGCTTCATTGGCCCGACAGTATGGTAACATATTATGACCGGGATAAACTGCTCTTTTCCCAGGATGCCTTCGGCATGCACCTGGCCTGCAGCAAGCTCTGGGCCGATGAAAATCCGTGGAGCGTCATGGAGTATGAAGTGCGGAAATACTTTGCCAATATCCTCAACCTCTACAGCGAAAAGGTCATCGCTCTGCTGGATTCACTCCCCGGATTGGGACTGGATATCGAGGTCATACTCCCCGATCACGGACCGCTGTGGAGAAAAGATCTGGATAAGATAATCCAGCTCTACCGCGACTGCGCTTTGCAGGCCCCGGTCCCCAGGGCCGTGGTGGTCTATGCCACCATGTGGGGATCGACAAAGGTCTGTGCCGAAGCCTTCGCCGACGGCGTACGGTCAAAAGGCGTGGAGGTGGAAACCGCTGATCTGCTGGTCAACGACCGCAGCAATATCATGACCAAAGTTGCCGGAGCAGGACTTATTGCTTTCGGTGCCCCGACCATGAATAATCAGGTTTATCCCGCCATGGCCGATATCATGAACTACATCAAAGGATTACGGATAAAAAACAAGATCGCTTTTGCCTTCGGTTCCTGCGGATGGAGCGGCGAGGGCGCAAAACAGATCGCCGCGCTTTTTGATGAATTGAAGTTGGAACAGCCCCTGCCCATGAAGCAGGTGAAATATATGCCCCAAAGCAATGAAACAGAGGAATTTTTCAACGCCGGTGCAGAACTGGCTGAAAAATTGCTCGAAAAAATAAACAATAAATAATCGTCATTAAAAAAGAAAGGAATTTCAACATGGAAAAGTATGTGTGCAATATCTGCGGTTATGTTTATGATCCCGCCAAGGGTGATCCCGACAACGGCGTTGCTCCCGGAACCGCCTTCAAGGATCTTCCTGAATCCTGGGTATGCCCCGATTGCGGAGCTACAGTAGACGAGTTCGAGAAGGCCGAATGAACAGCAGAAAAATATTGCTGACAGCCGGGGTGCTGGGAATCTTGTTTCTCAGCACCGGTTGTGTTTCTGAGGCGGCGGCCAATGTGAAAAATGCCGGACAGCTCCGTGTCGGCATGACTAAGGCTCAGGTATTGAAAATCATGGGTGAACCTGTGAAAGAGGAGTTTTCAACACCCGACCGCTGGTTCTACTTTGTGGAATCGGTTTGGGCCGATGGGCTCACCACCGAGGAGGAATGTATGCCGCTGATTTTTGAAAAAGGCAAACTTATCGGTTGGGGCAACCGTTTCTATGCTGATTGGCGCGCTGTGAAAAATAATCACAACGGAGGGAAAAAATGAGTGTTTCCAAGCGTCCCGGATGGGACAAATATTTTATGGATATTGCCCAGGTGGCCGCTTCCAGAAGCAACTGTTCCCGCCGTCAGGTCGCAGCAGTTCTGGTGCGGGACAAACGGATCATTTCCACCGGATACAACGGAACTCCGCGGGGAGTCCGCAACTGCAGCGACGGCGGATGTCCGCGGTGCAACTCCGATGCACCTTCCGGTTCCCACCTGACCGAATGTCTTTGCAGCCACGCGGAGGAAAACGCGATCGTTCAGGCCGCTTATCACGGCATCATGGTTAAAGGAGCTACTTTATACACCACCTACAGTCCGTGTCTGCTTTGCGCCAAGATGATAATCAACGCCGGCATAGTCGAAGTGGTCTATCACCAGCGGTACTCCATTGATAATGTTTCCATGGCACTGCTGGCCGAAGCCGGTGTCAAAGTGCGCCCTGTGGAAGATGATGAGGAACTTTGAAGTATATGGCTGATATCGAAAGCAGCATCCTCTCTCTCGAAGATGCGGTGAAATGGAGGAAAGCTCTGGCTGCACAGGGCTTGCGTCTTGCAGTTACCAATGGGTGCTTCGATCTGCTCCACCGGGGGCATGCGGTTTATCTCAACGCTGCCCGCGAAGAAGCTGATGCCCTGCTGGTTCTGGTGAATTCCGATGCTTCTGTCCGCGCTCTGAAAGGGCCCACCAGACCGCTGCAGAGTGAAGACGACCGTGCTTTTTTGCTCTGTTCGCTTAAAGCAGTTGATAAAGCCGTGATTTTTGACTCTCCCCGCTGCAACAGGGAACTTGAGGCTCTTGCGCCGGATGTTTATATCAAAGGCGGGGATTATACCGAAGATTCTCTTGATCCTGATGAACGGGCCGCGTTGAAAAAAAGCGGCAGCCGGATCGTTTTCATCTCTTTTGTACCGGGACACTCCAGTACCGGTATCATAAGGAAAATGAAATCTTGACAGATTGGGAAAGTTTCGGTGAAAAAGTTTGGGAAGTTTTCACCAAGGCAACGGTCAGTACCGGAACTGTGCTGGTATTGATCGGCTGTTTTGTGCTGCTTGCCGCAATATTGCAGCTGACGACCATGACATTGCGCCGCAAATGGTTCGATCTGCTGGGAGAACGGAGCTGGACTGTGCTGGCCGCTCCTGGAACCATCGTACACGAAACAGGACATGCTCTTTTCTGTCTTATTTTCCGGCACCGGATAGTGGAAATAAAACTTTTTTCTCCTTCCCCTGACGGCACACTCGGTTATGTGAACCACAGCTGGGATCCCAAGAGTGTTTATCAGCGTACCGGCAACTTTTTCATCGGAACCGGCCCCATAGTTTCCGGAGCTTTGCTTATAACGCTTGCCACTATGCTGCTCATGCCGGAAATATGGGAACAATTGCAGTCGCCGGTATGCTGTACAGCCGGTGATATGGCGGCGGGAGTCGTTTCGGTGATCTGCCGCATGCTCAGGGTGTTGATGGAAAAAGAATTATGGACGAGGTGGCAGAGTTATGTATGGCTGCTGCTGATCCTGCTCATCGGTTCTCACATGACTTTGAGCAGATCCGATCTTAAAAATGCCGGTTCCGGAGCCGTACTGCTGCCCATAGTGATCTTTATCATCTCTCTGGTACTGGTGTTTGTATGTGATCCTGT
>JAFVRT010000380.1 GCA_017504125.1 Lentisphaeria bacterium | reverse complement strand
GCAGGGCCGCGAAAAAAGCCGGACTCCGTGAATTCGGGATGTCCGATCACTGGGTGATCCCCCTGAAGGGATCACCGATGCCGATGAATGGCGCATGCCTCCGGAAAAAATCGACGAATATGTGGAAACTCTCCTGAAGTTGAAAAAAGAACTTGATTCTGAAAATTTCACTTTGCGCCTGGGATTGGAGGTCGACTTTTTCTTCGAAAACAGCCAGCAGGTCGTCAAAGATCTGGAAAGCTATCCTTTGGATTATCTTATCGGTTCTGTGCATTATGCCGGAACTTTTTCCGTAGATCACGACTCGTCCGACTGGGTTCCGCTTTCAAAGGAAGAAATGAAACAGATCTGTGAGGAATACTGGAAAAAACTTGAAGGAGCTGCTTCTTGCGGAGCATACACATTTATAGGTCATCCCGATTTGCCCAAAAAGTTCGGATTCATTGACAATGATGCTTATCTGCCGCATGCACTCCGTGTCCTTGATGCAGTACAGCAAAGTCATGGAGCGATCGAACTCAACACTTCCGGATGGTTCAAAGATTGTAAAGAACAATACCCCTCCTCAAAGGTACTGAAAGAAGCGGCATTGCGCCGGATCCCGGTCATCATAAACTCCGACGCCCATCACCCCGATCATATCGCAAGAAATTTCTCTGCTGCAGCAGAAGTTCTGAAAGCAGCCGGTTACCCGGCAGAAAACTTCAATATTTTCTGATAATTATGGACATTGATAAATATTTTATTTCCAGCGGAAATCTCAGACTGGATTCCCAGTTGAGATTTACTGCAGAAATAGACAAGATGACTTCGGTCTACCGGAAAACTCTCCTCATAGACCGCAGCCGTTGTGAAAATGATGCCGAACACTCATGGCATATCGCGGTAATGGCTCTGCTTTTTGAGGAACATGCCGTAGAAAAAGTGGATATCCGTCATGCAGTAGAAATGCTTCTGGTGCATGATCTGGTGGAAATATATGCAGGCGATACCTTCGCCTATGATACTGAAGGATACAAGGATAAAGCAGACCGGGAATCCCAGGCTGCAGACAAACTGTTTTCCATGCTTCCACCGGAGCAAAGTTCCATGATCCGGGCATTGTGGGAGGAATTTGAAGCCCGCCGGAGTGCCGATGCCCGCTATGCTGATTGCCTTGATAAACTGCAGCCATTCTTCCATAACATCATGACAGAAGGGCATACCTGGCGCAACACCTATTCCGGTAAACGCACCACCAGAAAACAGGTAGCTGCCCGCATGGCATGTCTTGAGGATTTCATGCCTGAAATCCACCGCTGGGCAGTCAAAGCTATGGATACCGCTGTCGAAAAAGGATGGCTTCTGGATCAATGATAACTGCCGTCCTTCCGGAATCACGGAGTGCGGTTTCTATTTTTTCCGTTTTTTCGGTGGAGCAAGTTTGGGATTGTAACTATGTTTCCAACGCTTTGTCTTCATGACACTGCTGCCGCACAAGGTACATCCGCCGACTGATTTATAATTGCTGCGTCTGTCATTTCTGCCTGCGCTGTACTCTCTGGTCCCTATGAGTTCATCGCGGGAGTTATAACAGTAATCGATCCAGCGGCTGCTGCCGGAACTCCGTCTGACGATTTTACGCACCGGACAACAAAAATATTTGTATTTATCCATCCAGCACGGCTTCAACGGAGTATAGACGAACAGTTTATCACCGGGAAGCAGCTGTTCTTTATTTATGCGCTCTTTTTTTTCTTTTTTTTCATTATTGCCAGACACCGGTAAAGGTGCTGCATTCATGATTATTGCTGAAAAAAGTAAGATTGATACGATACGATATTTCATTCCGCTCATTTCTCCTTCTGAGCTGCAGGCTTTACCAATACCACATTCTCACTCAGACGGAATGTGGAATCAGCCAGCATTTCAGGAGTAAGATTCGACAATACTTTTATCGGGTGGCTTGAATAAATATTCACTTCAAGTCCTCCATCCGGCTGACGAGCCCATTTGATATGGATACGCCCCTGGGCCGTCGGAATGGCTGCTTCAGCATTTTCGACAACATCATAAGCCGGATCAAAATAAATCAGAGAATGGGCAGGTTCAGCGATACGCACACCGACAATTTCGCGGATAAGAAACACATTCGGCACCATGCAGCGTCCTCCAGAAAATCCGCTGGAGTGGATATTATCGACATCAACACTTTTCAACACTCCGGCATTCAGATCAAGCCTTTTCTTCCAATAGTTTTTCAGATACATGATGCCCCACTCTCTCTGTTCCAGAGCAAAGAGCATTTCAAGAAACAGATAGTGAAAATAAGGTGATTCTGCTTCCGCAGTCTTTGGTTCACCGCTTTTGAAATCAAAAAAGGTGTTCACAAATTCGCTGAAACACTCCTGAGTTTTTATCCCTGCCATAAGGGCAAAAAAGTTGCCGTAAAGAGAAAAATCCACATCCCGGTCAGCTGTTATCGGTTCATCTGCAAACAAACCGGTTTCAGGATCGAAAAAATCCTTCTCTATCCGACTTGAAACATGACGCACCATACGGCGGCATGCTTTGGCTTCTCCCAACCGGTCGGTGAGGGCATAAATTTCGGCAGCCGACATCATGAACCGGCACAAAAGTGCATTGATCACCAATGGGATACGGCAGCTTGTAAAAAGATCTGCCTCGACGATACCGATATGTTTTACAGTTTCCATATCCATCAATTCGCCGCTGTCATCAAGCAGAGATTCGAGATACCTTTTCACCCCGTCGAGCACCGGCAGAAGATTTCTGAGTTCCACCATATTGGAAGAAAAACGGTAGTTGAAAAGTATCCACGCCGGAAAACAAAAAAGATGGATCAGAGAAAATCCTCCTCCTGTTCCTGAACTCAATGCCGGAATAGTCCCGTCTTCAAGTTGAGCCGCCGCAAACTGTCTTAATTCTGCGGTAATGTATTCAAAGTCACCGAAAACTGCCGCAACATTAACTGATTCAAGGAAGGCATCAAGCATGAACCTGTCATGTCCGGGAACTCCTTCTGCCGGAACCACAAATGAAGATGAACGGGAAAGATTTCCCCTGCCGCAACGCCATAATTCATTGAAAAATCCGTCGGAACAGCTGAATGAACATTCCCGATTGAAACTGCGGCTGAATTCATCAAACTGTGCGCTGAGTACGCGGACTGTTTCTTTGCACTTCCGTACATGCAAAAGGATATATTGACAATCCGCAGGTGCGGGACTGGAAATTCCGTTTTCCCCCTGACGGCAGATACAACTTACATATTCCCGGTCATCTCCGTTTGCACATCGCGGAAAAAATCCATCTCCTTCCGCAGTACCGACGATTAAATCAACAATATCCCCTTCAGAAGCATCAATAGCGAATTTGATGAATCCATACCTGAGTTCATCAAGTTTGAAAAGAGCCACATCTCCTTCGTTAAGTTTGCCGTCCCCGAAGTAATCGTTTTCAATAACGGAGTTTCTTATATAATCCCAGCAGTCACGGATCGATCCGGCAGATGCCGTCGACATTCGCAGATCCTGAAGATGCTCCACCTGTACAGCAGAACTGCAATCGTCAAAACGGAGTTTTTCAAGAGTGCCAATACACCATCCTCTGTCTGCTGACTCCAGCATATCACACAGCGGCATCATCTCCGCGAACTCCGGTTCTGCCAGCATCATGATCCCCATGGAACTGCGCCTGACCGGAGCAAAAACCGTAAGCCTGTTCCAACCCTGTACAAGTTTCAGTCCGACCATCTCTCCTCTGGCCGCAACCCCGTCAAAAACCCGCTGCTGGTTACAGAAAAATTTAAATGGCTGATCGCTGAAGATCCGCAACGGCAGCACCGTTTCGTCATCGCAAAAAATATAAGAACATCCTGCAGCAGTTTTTCCATGTGGGATATCGGCAAGATCCACTACCGAAAAACACGGATAACTTTGCACATGTCCACGCCGGACTGCTGAAAACTCCAACGGATCGGCATTGATCGAAGCCGGAGGGACCGGATGAAGCTCCATTCCGGTTTCCGGAGTTCCGGCCGCAACCAGCCAATCAGGTTTGCTCCATTTGCCGTCACATTCACCCAAAACTTCGTTCCAGAACGGCGGTTCCCGGCGCAAGTCGAATACTCCTGAAGCATGTCCGGATGATGCTGTTTTGACACCGCGCACAAAAAGATCTTCCGTTTCAAGGATATCCCAGCTTCCGTCACTGCACAGCACAGTTTTGCCGCCATGCTGCAGTTGACACCACAGTCCCGGCATGCGCTTGAAATCACCGTGATCAGGATCAATACAGCAGCTTACCTTTACCGCTATGAGATTGTTTCCGGACTCCATATAGTATCCGACCTCGTGGGTATCGATATAGCTGGTTCCGGTACTTTGATGTCCGCGTGGTCCTGCCCCCACAAACCTGCCATTGATGAACACCTGATAAAAACTGTTGGCACTTATGAACAATACAGTTTCACCTCCTGACTCAGGATAAAAAGAAAAATTGCGCCGCATCAGCAGCGTAACATCATTTTTCTGCTGCAGATCCTTCAGATAAATCCATTGTCCGATGATTTGTTCTGGTAAAACTACTCTATTCATAATTTTTGAGTCCCGGTAAAAGATTCACAAAATCCCCAACTTTTCCTGACTGCAGTTGACACCCGGCATCCGCCGTTATGAAAAAAATACTACCTTAAAAGCAATTTTTCAAACTTTATTTCATAAAAAAACGCTAAATTTTGCATTTTTT
>JAFVRT010000379.1 GCA_017504125.1 Lentisphaeria bacterium | reverse complement strand
TGTATAGTTCCGGCCTACACCGCCACCATGCCGGAGTCCGTAACCCTTGCCACCGGATGCGATGCCCTTGCTCATTTGCTTGAAGGCTTCCTCAATGTGGGAGCAGACAGCAGCAACAGCAATGCCAATGTCTGGGCGATGCGGGGGATCCGTCTGGTAAAGGAATATCTTCCCGAAGCAATGAAAAATGATCCTGAAGCCAGAAAACAAATGGCGGTCGCTGCAGCTCTCGGCGGCATGACGATCCGCTTTAAATCCACCGGATTGCCTCATTTGTGCAGTTTTTCCTGGTTCGGCAGGATCGCTCACGGCATAGCCGCTATCATGCTGCTGCCGGAGTCATGGCGTTATTACCTCGGCAATCCGGCCGTTGCATCACGCACTATGGAACTTGCAGAGATCTTTCCCGGCAGAACTCCGGAGGAGATCATCACATCATTCCGCAAGTTTCTTACCGGCTTGGGAGTTCCGCAGTTTTTGAAAGAGTTCCCGGATCTGTCATTGGAACTTATGGAACGCACCGCAAGTTCTGCCGGTGAAAATAAAATGAAATTGGAACTTGCTCCGCGGCCGGTGCCGTTGGAACAAAGCAAGTTTGTATTGCAGGAGATCCTGTTCAAAAGTTATGGAGAATGAAAAATGATTCATGTTATCGCCCGTATGGAAATAAAACCCGGCTGTATGGAACAATTCCTCGAAATACTGCTGAACAACACCCCGACAGTCCTTGCCGAAGACGGCTGCTACCGTTATGAAAGCTGTCTTGACATAAAAGCGGAAGACAAAGACCGTTTTGTCACGATCCTGGAAAGCTGGGAATCAGAAGAACACCTGAAAGCTCACCTTGCCACTCCCCACATGGCAAGATTCCGTGATGCAGTCAAAGATCTGCGCCGCAGTTCCAATATCACAGTAGTAACTCCGGTAAAAAAATAAGATGTACACCAAAAATGATTTGAAATCCGACCTTGCCGCCATGGGACTGACCGGCAGGGAAACGGTTATGATCCACTCCTCTTTGAAGTCGATCGGCGAAGTTGAAAACCGGGCTGACGGGATCCTTGATGCTTTACAGGAGTTCTTTGCCGACGGTTTACTGGCATTCCCTTCCATGACTTATTCTCTGGTACACGCAAAACAGCCGGTATATTCAGTCAGAGATACCCCGTGCTGCGTCAGTGCGCTGCCGGAGATCTTCAGAAAACGGGAAGGTGTTCTGCGTTCGCTGCATCCCACTCATGCGGTAGCGGCGATCGGCAGGGATGCTGCTGACTTTGTTTCCGGGCATGAAAAGTTCGATTCACCGGCACATCCGGATTCCCCTTGGGGAAAACTTTATAAAAGGAGTGCTTACATCATGTTCATCGGCACCGGAACGATCCATTGCAACACCTTTCTGCACGGTGTTGAGGAGTGGCTCCCCGTTCCCGGCATGCTGACTGATTACCATGAACAGCTGGTGGTCTACGATTATGACGGACGCGGGATCGAGGTTCCCTCACGACGCCATGTCGGTCACCATTCCAAATGGTACAATATTCTGGCACCGGAATTCAAAAAAGCCGGAGCCTTACGGGAAGGAAAGTTCGGAGATGCCGGAGTGTTCCTCCTCGAAGCCCGGAAAGCCGGCGATATGGTCTACGAATTGCTGAAAAAAGAACCGCTCTTTTTCACCGATGAATATCATGAAGGCAAATCTGATGAATAATTTTTCACAATGGTGA
>JAFVRT010000378.1 GCA_017504125.1 Lentisphaeria bacterium | reverse complement strand
TATTCATTCCGTAAAATCACCGCTGTAACACTTCCCATACTGCTGAGCATGCTTATGGAGCATATCATCGGTATGACCGACACCGCTTTTCTCGGCAGAGTCAGCGAAATTGCATTGGGAGGTTCCGCCCTGGGGACCGTGTATTTTCTGGTCTTTTTCGTTCTCGGTGCCGGATTCAGTTTCGGAGCCCAGATACTGATAGCCAGACGCAACGGCGAAAAAGACTTTGCCAAGATCGGAGATATTTGTTATGCCGGAGGATTTTTTCTGGCAATGTTCGCATTGCTGCTGATGCTTGCAATAAAGTTTCTGCCACCGGCAGTGATGCCTTGCATGATCCGTTCTCCTGAAATCTGCAAAGCCACGATAGAATATCTTGATTTCAGGGCCTATGGATTATTTTTCGCGTTCATGGCAACACTTTTCCGGGCCTTTTATGTGGGCATCGCCAACACAAAAATATTGACCGTCAGTTCCATTGCCATGGTTATTTCAAATATCATTTTGAACTATGCTCTGATATTCGGAAAAATCGGACTGCCTGAAATGGGTATTGCAGGCGCAGCGTTGGCTTCCAGTATTGCCGAAGCGATCTCGCTGGTGTGTTATGTGGGATATACTGTAAAATATGTGGACCTGAAAAAATACGGTTTCGATCATATCCATGCTCTGATCAACCCGGAAATACTGAAAAAAGTTTTTTCTGTGTCCTTCTGGATGATGCTGCAGCCATTTCTTTCTGTCGGGATATGGTTTTTCTTCTTTCTTGCGGTGGAGCGTTTGGGAGAACGCTCTCTGGCGGCAATCAATCTCATAAGGACACTTTCTGCCTTGCCTTTTATCATCATCCACGCTTTTGCCACAGCGACCAACTCGCTGGTCAGCAACCTTATCGGCGAAAACAAAAGCGATCAGGTGTGGCGTCTTATCAATAAACTGCTGCTTTCAGCCTTTGTTTTTGTGATGCCGCTGCTGGTATTTTATGCGGTATTTCCGGAACTTTCACTACGGATCTACACAGACAATACTGCACTTATAAAAGACTCTGTCAATGCAACTTACATAATGTGTGCCGCAAGTTTCATCCAGATATTTGCGTTCATTCTTTTCAATGCAGTTTCCGGTACAGGTTCTGTCAAGACTATGGTGCTTATAGAATTCATCAATCTTGCGATCTATACCTTTTTTGTATGGTGGATCATTATCAAAAACACCCCTACCACGGCTGAAGCCTGGTCGGTGGAAATAATCTATCAGGCAACGACAGCTCTTTTGTGCGGAGCATTTATGCTTTCAGGACGCTGGCGGAATAAAAAGCTGTAAAACAGGATGCTTCCGGCACTAACTCCGGGAAAAGCGAAGACAAAAAAATGGCAACCCCGCCAAGATTCGAACTTAAACTAACTGGACCAAAACCAGTTGTGCTACCATTACACCACGGGGTTGCAGAAGTTCCGCAAAAGGAACTTCTATAAAATAATACCAAACGGGCAAAAAATCCAGTCTTTTTTAAAAAAAACAACAAAAAAAACTTCACTTTGCCACTAATTGACTTTCTGTTATTGAAAAATTATTTTTCTGTGGTATATTAAATAACATGTTAACGACGGGGTGCTTTCCGCGATTCGGAGCTGGAAGGCTGAGATCAAACCCGTGGAACCTGAAACGGATAATACCGGCGCAGGGATCGGAACAAATGCCATGGTCGCAAAAATTCTCCTTTCCTCCGCGCCGCCAGTCCCCATGAAACACAAAGGAGTAAAAATTATGGCGGCAATCGAAAATGTTATCTCACAGGCAATCATCAGTAAATTTTCGGCAAAACTGCAATCCGGCTTGAATCTGGATGCAGCATTGGTGGGGGCGGGACCTTCTGCATTGGTCGCGGCCCGCTATCTTGCAGAAGCCGGAGTCAAATGCGCGATCTTTGAACGCAAACTCGCTCCCGGCGGAGGCACATGGGGAGGAGGAATGCTTTTCAACGAAGCAGTCGTCCAAACCGAAGCCCTGCCGATACTTGATGATTTTGCAATTCCTTATGAGGAAATCCCCGGACATCCGGGATATTATACTCTTGACTCCGTGGCAATGGCTTCAGGCTTGATCTTCGGAGCATTGAAAGCAGGTGCAATGATCTTCAACACCATGAGTGTGGAAGATCTGGTCTTCAAAAACGGACAAATCGGCGGTCTAGTCGTCAACTGGACCCCGGTCGAACGCCTGGGCATGCATGTCGATCCGCTGACCGTACTCGCCAGAACGGTCATCGACGGAACCGGACACCCAAGTGAAATAATGCGTATGGCTACAGAAAAAGCCGGGATCAAGCTGAATACGCCTGACGGCAAGATCCAGGGGGAACGCCCCATGTGGGTCGATCAGGGAGAAGCCCAGACTGTCGGCAATACCAAAGAATATTTCCCCGGTCTTTATGCCTGCGGCATGAGTGCCAACAATACCGGCGGCGGCTACCGTATGGGACCGATTTTCGGCGGCATGCTGCTCTCAGGCCGGAAAGTTGCCGGCTTGGTCAAAGAATTTCTTGACAGATCCTGCTGAAAAATAACTTTTGTAAAAACTCCCCGCCTTCTGCGATTTTACGGCAAAAGGCGGGGAGCGTTTTTTTTAACGGAGTCACTTCTCAAGATCAGCAAACAATCCCTTCACTCTGTCAAAAGACATTTTCGGTCTGCGGTATTCGTCAAGCACGCCCTTATTGTTGAATGCTCTCGGACGGCCGAGTACAGAAGGCGTTGCCGCGTATGTTCTGGCATCGGCAAAGTGCCAGAGAGCCAATCCGGAAAGGCGCGGATGAGCAGCAAAATATTTTATGACCGTTTCGAGATAATCGGCCTGGTATTCTTCACTCCAGAATCCCTGTATACGGTCATGCCAGCCATATATCGCCCCTGCCCCGATCTCACTTATGACCAATGGTTTATCGGCAAATCCGTCAGAATCCAGTTTGGCAATCACTGCATCAAGCACTTCACCGATACGCTCCAGCGGCCGGGGATTGGCAGGATTTTCCCCTTCATACCATGCCGGATAAACATTAAAACATACCGCATCAAACTCTTTAAGTGCAAGGGAATAACCCACATGGTTAGTCGCATTGACAACCGGACGGCTCAGGTCGATACTCCTTACAGTTTCCGCAAGTTTGTGCAGCAAAGCCGCACCGGATTCTTCGTGATCATTGGACTCATTCATAAAGCCCCAGAATATCACACAAGGGTGATTGCGGCTGACATTGACCATATTGGCAGTCTGTTCACATTGCAGACGGATAAACTCCGGATCTGCGGTGGCAGCTTCCCGGTTTCCCCAACCGAGAGATTCCTCCCAGACCAGAAATCCGAGGCGGTCGCAAATATCGAGAAAACGCTGACTCTGTGGATAGTGGCATCCACGGATGAAATTACAATTCAGTTCCTTGAGCAGCTGCAGATCTTCGATCCAGAGTTCATCAGGCATGGCGGGGCCGAACTGAGGATGGGCATCATGGCGGTTGAATCCGGCAAGCCGGAGTTCCCGGCCGTTCAACAATATCTTGCCTGCTTCGCATTTTACGGTACGAAGTCCGAACTGTTCGATCAGGATATCATTTCCGGCCTGCAGCTGTATGGTATGAAGTGCGGGAGATTCCGGACTCCACAAAGCAGGATCGGGAACATCGGCTTCAAAGCAAAATTTTTCACCGTCGAATTCAGCGTTGACACATTCAGGGGTTCCTCCGTCAAACGCAGCTTTAAGTTCGGTCTTACCACCATGCAGGACACCGGAAACCTTCACCCTGCCGCTGAGCGAAAGAGTTTCCACAACGGCCCGGTCAAAACGCGCTCCTTCCGGCAATTCGGTTTCCAACTCCACGCTGCGGTAGATACCGCCGTAACCGTAGAAGTCATAGTTGGGTCTGAACAATGTGGTGGACATAGGCACAAGACGGTTGTCGATCAGGAACACAAGTTCCATGATTTTTTCAGTTCCGGAATTGAATTCTGTTTCACGCCGTGACCAGGGAGTGAGAACAGAAAATACTTCCTCTCCGTTACGGAAGATACGACCGGCTAATCCAAGTCCATGGAT
>JAFVRT010000377.1 GCA_017504125.1 Lentisphaeria bacterium | reverse complement strand
CTTTCATCAAAGCGGCTTTCCTGAAATATCAACGCCCTGACCAATTGTTCCGGAACCTTGTGTCTGGCGGCAGCACTCCTGATCTCGTGCCGGAACTTTGTATCGTCAACAAAAAAATCCTTCGGTGCCCCATTCATCAAAACAACTGCGGCGGCGGCCGCAAAAGCCGCAGCCGCAAAGATCAAACTGATTTTTCGCTGAAACAGACTCACTTATTTTCTGCCGGATTTTTTTCTGGAACGAAACGGGAAGGCGATCTGCGCTTTCCATTCTTGCGTATGCTACGCTTTTCGCGGGCTTCTTCAGAAACAAATTTACCTATCCGCTCCAGCAGCTCAGCCTTCAGACTGAATTTGATGGAAACATTATTCTGTGAAGAAGCAAATTTCAAGCACTGAACGATATCTGCAGCCAACTGCGGATCATTTTGCATAGCTCCGACCAGCAGAAGATTGGTCATCAGCATCCCCTGAGCGCATAACTGCGATGCTTCTTCCGGAGTTCCCACAGTCAGAGAAAGAAAGCCTTCAAGATCGCTTTTCTGTTTCCCGGTCATCCGGCAGCTCAACACCGCCTTCTCCGGCATGGGAGGCTTGCCATTACGCAGAACACCGCGCAACGAACCGGCAGCGGCGGCAGGATATTTCACGCCGCACGCACTTTTCATCAGTTTCACAATTTCCGCAGCATCCGCATTATCGGGCAGTATGCAGAGGATATTCCTCTGCATGACAGTTGCCTGAAATGACACTTGCCGTGTCCCCCTTTTCCGCTGCGGGAGTGTTCCTTGGGCTGAGACACGCCAAACTCTGACTCCGCCAGTTTCACTTGAAACACAGGAAAAATAAGGAGCAGGAAATAATTTTCCGGGTTCAACCCCTTTTTTATAAGCGGTAAGCAATGCCCATTTTTCTTCATTGCCCCAAAAAAGTATCGCCCCGATATCGGTAATTTCAAAACCGTAATTTTTCCATATTTCACGGCTTTCTGCAAGTTTTTTCTGCACGACCGGCAAACAGAGCCAAGCGGAAAGATCCGCACTTATGACTCCTTTTGCACCGGTCGGAACCAGTTTCAACAATTTTTGTTCATCGCTCTTTCCGGCCGTAAGTACCGCCGGAAAGAGAAGAAAAATTGCAATTACTGCAAAAAGCCGTTTTATCATGACCCATTACCCTTCTTTCTGGGCTTCAGCTTTCTTAGGCAGTTTGACTTCGATATGAAGCTCACGCAGCTGCTTGAGAGTAACCTCGGCAGGAGCGTTCATCATCAGGTCTTCCGCCTGCTGATTGAAGGGGAAAGCAATAACTTCACGGATATTGGGTTCGTCTGCCAGAAGCATTACAGTACGGTCAATTCCGGGAGCGATACCACCGTGCGGGGGGGCACCCAGTTTGAACGCATTGATCATGCCGCCGAATTTCTCATCCACGACAGAACGGTCATATCCCACAATATCAAAAGCCTTGTACATGATTTCGGGCCGGTGGTTACGGATAGCTCCGGAAGAAAGTTCGATACCGTTGCAAACGATATCATACTGCCAGGCAAGAATATCCAGCGGATTCTTGTTGAGCAGAGCATCCATTCCCCCCTGAGGCATGGAAAAGGGATTGTGTGAGAATATGGTGGCTCCGGTTTCTTCGTCTTCCTCAAACATGGGGAAGTCAACGATCCAGCAGAATTTAAATTCATTGGGATCGATCAGCTCAAGGCGGCGTCCCAGTTCCGGAATTACGGCACCGCCCAGCTTACGCACGACCTTTTCCTGATCCGCAAGGAAGAAAAGCGCATCGCCGGTTTCAACTTTGCCGGCGGCCTTGAGTCCGTCGATCGCCTCACGGGAAAGGAACTTGACGATGGGGCTCTTTTCTCCATCTTCCTGCCAGATGATGTAAGCCATGCCCTTCGCGCCGTTTTCCTGAGCAAACTTGATCATGTCGTCGAAGAATTTACGGGGTTTATCAGCAACTTTGGGAGCCTTGATGGCGGTAACGATACCGCCGTTGGCCACCACGCCGGCGAAAGCCTTGAATTCGCTGTCCCTGAAAAATTCGGAAACATCCACCATTTCAAGCGGGTTACGCAAATCGGGCTTATCGCTGCCGAAACGCTTCATCGCCTCACGGTAGGGGATACGGGGGAACGGAGGTTTAGTGTATGACTTGGTGCTGAATTTGGCAAAAACGCTGTCAAAAAGGCCTTCAAGGACTTCGAAGATATCATCCTGTTCAACAAAACTCATTTCCACATCAAGCTGATAGAATTCACCGGGACTGCGGTCTGCACGGGCATCCTCGTCACGGAAACAGGGGGCGACCTGAAAATAACGGTCAAAACCGGAAACCATGAGCAGCTGCTTGAACTGCTGGGGGGCCTGAGGCAGAGCATAAAATTTACCGGGATGCAGACGGGAAGGAACCAGATAGTCGCGGGCACCTTCGGGGCTGCTGGCGGTGAGGATGGGAGTCTGGAACTCGTGGAATCCCCGTTCGATCATATAACGGCGCATTTCAGCGATAACTTCGGAACGCAGAATGATGTTTTTATGAAGTTTTTCACGACGCAAGTCAAGAAAACGGTAGCGCAGACGCATATTTTCAGGAGCACCGTCATCTTTGGCTACGAGGAATTGAATTATATCGGCTTCACCGAGAACTTCCATATCTGTGGCACGGATCTCGATTTCTCCGGTGGCAAGTTTGGGGTTGACAGTTTCAGGAACGCGGGCCAGAACTTCTCCGTCAAAACGGACTACTGTTTCCACACGCCATTTGTCGAGAGCCTGATAAAAAGACTGCTGAGGATCGATAACGACCTGAGTCAATCCGTAATGGTCGCGCAGGTCGATAAAAATAACACCGCCATGGTCACGGACACTGTGGATCCAACCGGAAATACGGACATTTTTGCCCACATCGGACTTGCGGAGTTCTCCGCAGGTATGAGTACGATACATTTTCAAGATTCCTTATCTATGATGATTTGCTTGTAAACAATTCACTTCCACAATCCATAATATAGCACATCAATGCAATTTTTTCCACCGCAAACCCGGTAATATTGTGTATAAAACAAGCTGTTTTTTCACATCTCCTGACTATTTTTTACATTTTTTTTATTTTTTTGTTGACAAAAGGGCGTTTGTGGTATAATTTACATGCAGTACAGTGTGTTGTGTCAATTAAAGTTTTCTGAAGAACAGTAAAAAATGCAAAAGATAATGTTGAGTGGCAAGATCCACACCGCAAGGATCACTTTGTGCGAGATCGATTACGAAGGCAGTTTGGCTATCGACCCTGAATTACTGGAAGAAGCCGGAATATTGCCCTATGAAAAAATTCTGGTTTCCAACCGCAACAATGGTTCAAGACTTGAAACATACGCCATTCCCGGCGTACGCGGAAGCAGGGATTTCTGTCTTAACGGTCCGGCCGCAAGGCTGGGTAAAGTCGGTGATGTGGTCACGATAATGGCCTTTTCTCTCTGCAGCGAAGAAGAAGCCAGAAACATATCTCCTACAGTCATCGTGCTTGATGAAAACAATGAAATAAAGTTGAAAAAAGGCAATTGCAGCTGAAACGCAAAGAAAAAGGCCAGGTCATTCTGGAATTTGTCATAATGCTGGTCATTACAGTAGTGCTGGCATTGGCTCTTTTGACTCTTTCCGGAGCCATATCGGACGACGGCGAAAGAATGGTAAACCTGGTAAGATTGGCAGTACCGTAGAAAATTTCAAATACACCGCTTCGAAGCGGTAAAAAAACAAGAAGGAGGAACTATGAGAACCTTACGCAGAAGACGCCAGAAGGGACAGGCCTTCGTTGAGTATGTGATCCTGGTGGCAGTTATTGCTCTTGCAACACTTTTTGTGCTTGCCAACTTCAGTGACCGACTCAAGGCCATGATCACCGGCATCACGGAAACCCTCGGTGGCGAACCCGATGCTTCTGCCGAGAAAAAGTCAGTGGAAATCATCCAGGAACTCGGCAATTAATGAAATATTATGATCTGCCGCCCGGCAGCATGCCGGACGGCTCTCATTAACTGATCGTAAACAAAATACCTTGCGGTAATGCAAGGTTGTCTTATAACTTCTCTTTGAAAGGAAAAAATAAAATGAAAGCAGGTCTGCAACTTTACAACTTCCGCAATGCCCTTTCCACCGACTACAAGGGTGCTCTGCGTGAAATCGCCAAAATCGGTTTCGATGGAGTTGAATTCGCTGTAAACTACGGCGGCATGGAACCCGAAGAAATCGCCGCGTTCCTCAAGGAACTGAAACTTGAATGCTGCGGTGCAATGTTCAAAGCCGATGACATCATCGATCCCGCCAACAAAGTTTATGAATACGCAAAGGCTCTCAACACCCCTGCGGTAACCTTCAGCATCATGAAGGACTTTGTTGCCAATTACGAAGAAATCAAGAACACCATCGCCGCTGCCGGTAAGGCTGCCGCTCAGAACGGTTTTGTTTTCGCCTACCACAACCATTGGGCAGAATTCGCTGAAATGGACGGCGAAACTGTCATGGATAAGATCCTCGCCAATACCGATCCCGCCAATGTCTTCATGGAACCCGACATCTGCTGGCTCACCCGCGGCGGTCAGAAGCCTGCCGACTTCATCCGCAAATACGGCAACCGTATCCGCCAGATCCACTTCAAAGACATCGTGGTCGCGGATGATCCCGCCACCACCGCTGTTCTCGGAACCGGTATCGTCGACATCACAAGTGCCGCCGCTGCTGCCAAAGAAATCAACTGCCAGTGGCTCACTTATGAACAGGACAACTCCTCTGATCCGTTCCAGTGCGCTGCCGACAGCCTCAAGGCTCTGAGAAAACTCATCTGAACTGATATTCAGACGGGATTGCCGTAACCGGCAATCCCGCTTTTTTATTGCTTGCTTCTTTCAGAAGGAATACGCTTTATGTGGATAAAAGGTGATTTACACATTCATTCCCATTGTTGCGGTGACGGAACATTATCCGTTGCTGACATCGTTGAGCGTTCAAGAAAATATTGTGATTTTCTGGCAATTTCCGGGCACTGCCGTACCCCGGAGTTTTTTCGGGCTGAAAAACAATATGCGGAAGTAGTCGAAGCAAGAAAAAAATATGATATTCCGATTTTCAATACAGGTGAAGTCGAATTCCCGATCCCCCGTCATGTGATATTCATAACCACTCCGGAAAACCGGGAGTTTGAAATGCTGCAGTCGCTTGTTCCCCGTTTCTGTCGCAGAAATGGCGTTGAAGGTCCTGAAAAAGCCATGGAAGAACTCGCTTTTCTGGAGAAAGAATGGGGGAACAGAATATTCATGATCTTCAACCATCCCAATGCACCGGATGTTTCCACTCAAGATCTGCTGACCATAGCTGATTCAAAACTTTTCAAAGTCCTTGCTTGCGTCGATCGCGGTGAACGCAGAGCTCCCCAGACTTGGGATGTTGGCGGAGCCTGGGATCAGCTGCTGCTCAATGGGCATAAAATATCCGTCCGCTGCGGCTCGGATTTCCACCGCCATTACGAAGACGGCGGTCATGACCAATACCCTGGAGAGTTTGTCCAGGATTGTCTGCGGGTAAAAGAAAACAGTTACGACGAAATATTCAAAGCCTACACCACAGGAGCATTTTACTGCATGGTTGGAAATATCATCAGTAATCCGGTATTCTGTTTTACAGATTCCGGCAGGCTCAAACTGGAATTTGACCTGAACGGCGAAATGGAAAAAGCAGAAATCATATCCGACGGCAGAGTGATCGAGGAATTCACTTCGTTTTCAGATCATTTTTCTGCTGAAATAAAAGTGCCCGACGGTAAATATTTCAGGGTACGCGGCACCGGGAAACTCGCTCCGCGCAAATATGAAGAAGGTATGTATGAACCTCTCTTTCTGCTCAATCCCATTTATTGCGATTGACCGGAATTTTCCCTGATCCTGTCCGGCATATCGTTACTGCCGTATCTGAAGATCCCCCATGTCATTATTATGTTTATGACGACGCAGATCATAAAAATCATCAGATAAGAAATTTTTCTGTTTTTGTGCCGGATGATTTTTTGTGCCGCCAGAGCTCCCGGCCACCCCCAGAAAAGTTCCCACAAATGCAAATCCGATTCCGGGATACGACGAAGATCCTTACCGGCAAGAAACTTATCCTCACAGTAAAACATAAAAGTCAGAAAACTCCCAAGCAGACACAGCAAAGCAACGATTTCCGGCAAT
>JAFVRT010000376.1 GCA_017504125.1 Lentisphaeria bacterium | reverse complement strand
CGTTCCGGAACTGAAGAAAATCAGCAGCGGATCGGAAGACTTCAAGTTTTCAGGTCTTTCGAATCTTGCCGGGAAATTACCATACATGGCATCATAATTCATCCAGCCGTCGCGCTCGCCGTTGACCACAAGTTTCCATTTGAGAGAAGGCGTTTTATCTGCAACAGAATCAACTGCATCGCAAACGCCGTCCCCGGCGGTGCAGACCACGCACTTGACATGTGCCTTATTGATGCGGTATTCAATGTCATGGCCAAGCAGCTGAACCGGCGCGGGAATGACCACGGCTCCGAGTTTATGCAGAGCATTCAAGAGATACCAGAATTGATAATGACGACGGACGATGAGCATGACGCGGTCGCCCTTGCGGATCCCCAGAGAATAAAACAAATTAGCAGTACGGGAGGAATTTTCCGAAATTTCACCGAAAGTCAGATCTTTGCACTCTTTAGCATTGGAAACCCAGCGCATGGCAAGTTTGTCCGGAGTCTTTTCAGCAAGGTGATCCAGAACATCAAAAGCAAAATTGAAATTTTCCGGCACATTGAAATCGACTTTGCAGAGATTTCCATTCTCATCCCAGGTTTCCTTCATATATTTCTGATAGAGCAATGTACCATTTTCCTGTAAGGCTTGCCCATTACGGGGGCGTTTGGCAGCAAATGTTTCCGGCTCAGCATCTTCCATATTGGTATGCATCACGATCGAAAGAAATTTGCAGCTTTTGCCGCCAAGAGCAGTCAATGCATGGGCTGAACGGCCGTCAAAGTAGATCGTATCACCGGTGTTCAATACTTCTTCTTTATCTTTCAATACGATCAAAAGTGAACCTTCCAGGATCAATATAAACTCCTGTCCGGAGTGAGTGGAATACTGCAAATCCGGATTTTCTCCCTCAAAGGGAGCTGTGATCACAAAGGGTTCACCTACACGGTTCTTCATGTGGATCGCCTGATGCATATAGGAAAATCCCGGTCTGCGGGCAAGAGAGAATCCTTCGCCGTTACGGGTTATGGTGTATGAATTCAAATTAGATGCTTCTCCGCTGAGAACAGAGGAAATCTCAATATTGAAAAATTCAGCAAGTTTATAAAAGAATGAAAAGGGGGCTTCTGCGCTGCCATTTTCGTAGGCAACATATTCAGTTGGTGTAATGCCGAGAGCAGATGCCATCTGTTCGACTGAATAGTTTGCCTCTGTACGGATCCCCTGGACCCGTGTTCCGATTTGTTTGAGATTTTCCATTTTTTCGCCTTTTTCGTTTATTCTTCTACACGAACAGGCGGGGAGGAACCTCAGGATGTCATTTTCACATCCCGTTAAGACCACCCGCAAGCCGTGTAATTTGGTTGCGTGTGGTCTTAAATAATAATGTTGCTAATTCGGCAAATGCTGCTGATTCGGGCAAAAGCAAAGCTGTCCGCAACAGTTGCTGCAGACTTGAAAACTGCTATGTTTCTGCCTTGTTTCATTGCCTGAATCCTGAAATAACTTTTTTTACAGGGGTCTAATATAATATCTTCCCTGTAATTTGTCAAGGACTTTTTAGAAAAATTCAAAAAAAAAACAATACACCACTCCCTCCGGCCGGAAAATATATTACAATCGTTTGTACTCAAATCATAAAAAAGTGTTTTCCCGGCTTGAAAAAACAAGTATTATATGATATATTAATTTCACACAAAGGAGTTATAATTTCATATTATGAAATCTCTGCACAAAACATTTGATATTCTGGAATATATCATATTGCAGAATGGCAAAAAAGTGCTCCCGACAGAAGTTTCGGAAGCCCTGGATATAAACCTTGCCACCTGTACACGGATCATGGGAGAATTGATCAAACGCGGCTATCTGGAAAAAGTATCAAGAAAAGCCGGATACATTGCCGGTCCGATGATCGTTTCTCTCAACACCCGTGATCAGACATACAAACGGATCGCAGAAGCTGCACTCTGCTTCACGGGCACGCCATTCGGCTTCGACACCTTCAAGTTGCTCCTCTTTTTCGGCAAGGCGTTTTTGCAAGTCGGCAATCCGATTGTCTTTGGTCTGATTGCTCAAGGCCGCAACGCTCTGGGCGATCTGGCGTAAAGAGCTGATTTTGTCGGACGGGTCCGACATATCAGACAAGTCAGACAAGTCAGACAGGGCCTTCAAAAGAGCGACTTTGGCGGTTTCGGCGATGGTGTCG
>JAFVRT010000038.1 GCA_017504125.1 Lentisphaeria bacterium | reverse complement strand
GTACTATAACTCAGGAGCAGCTTGAACAGCTTGAGTGTGATGCCTGTCCCGGTGCCGGTTCCTGTTCCGGAATGTTTACCGCCAACAGTATGAACTGTCTTTGCGAAGCTCTCGGACTTGCACTCCCCGGTAATGGAACTATCCCTGCAGTTTCAGAAGAACGCATCGCTTTCTGGCGCAAAGCTGCACGGCGGGCGGTGGAAATGGCTCTCGATCCGGAAGCACTTCCGGCAAGAGCCTATGCCACAGAGCGCAGTTTTTTCAATGCGCTGGCATTGGATATGGCTATGGGGGGAAGTTCCAATACGATCCTTCACTCTCTGGCGGTGGCAAATGAAGCCGGGGTGGAACTGGACTTGAAACTTATTGATGAGGTAAGCCGCCGTACGCCCAATATCTGCAAGATATCTCCTTCGAGTACCTGGCACATGATCGATCTGCACAAGGTCGGAGGGATCATGGCGATCCTTAAAGAAATAGGCAAATTCCCGGAGCGTTGGATGGAACTGCTCCGACAGTTTCCGGAAAAACTCTGGCAGAGGAATATGCCGCAGCTCCGTCCCCTGACGGGGAAGTTATCCGCAGTCTGGAAAATCCCTACAGCAGATCCGGAGGATTGGCTGTCCTTTTCGGCAATCTTGCAGAACGCGGGTCAGTGGTAAAAGCTGCCGGAGTCGATCCCAAGATGCTTACTCACCGGGGCCCGGCTGTGATATTTGAAAGTCAGGAGGAGGCCTGCGAAGGGATTTTGGCCGGAAAGGTCAAAGCCGGAGATGTCGTGGTCATCCGTTACGAAGGTCCCAAAGGAGGCCCCGGTATGCAGGAAATGCTCGCTCCCACAAGTTACATCATCGGCAGCGGGCTCGGCGACAGCGTTGCTTTGATTACTGACGGCAGATTTTCCGGAGGTACTCATGGTGCCTGTATCGGACATATCAGTCCTGAAGCTGCTGCAGGCGGAATCATTGCTCTGGTTGAGCCCGGAGATATCATTGATATCGACATTCCGAACCGTACTTTGAAACTTGATGTCGCAGAAGAAATTCTCGCTGAACGGCGTAAAAACTGGAAAGCTCCGGAAAAGAAACTTTCCGGTTATCTGGAACGCTATTCCAGAAATGCCACCGATGCCAGTACCGGCGGCGTGCTGAAGTAATTCATTTCTGTTTTCCACCGCTGATTTTGGCGGCGATATCGCAAACAGTATACTTGTAAAACACAGCGGGAGTGCTGCAAATAAGCAGCACTCCCGCTGTATTTATGAAGTTTTCAATAGAGCGACTGGGGGAAGTAGTGTTTATCGGCATTGGCCGGGGTCACAACTTCGGATTTTACCACGATCTCTTTGGGACCATCGTTCTTTTTATTGTTACGCAATCCTTTCAGCGCAAGATCGGCACCGATTTCGATCATACGGGGAGGATAAGTGACAGTAGCTTTCACCAATGGATCTTTGTCCTTTACCATTTTTACAATGGCTTTGGCTCCACCTCCGCCCACAAAGACTTTGACATCTTTGCGCTTGGATTCCTTATAGGCTTTCAAAGCTCCGATAAGCACATCATCATCACCTGCCCAAACTCCGTCGACTCCGGGGTATTTCTGAAGATATTTTTCCATGAGTTTCAATCCCTTTTCCGTATTCCAGTCGGTGGGCTGGGAGTCCAGAATGCGGATCGCCGGATATTTTGCTTTCAGTACCTTTTTGAAACCGTTTACCCGTTCTGTGTTGATGGGACACAAGACTCCTTCCATGACCAGAATATCTCCTTTGCCTTTCAGAGCATCTCCCATAGCAACGGCAGCTGCTTCACCCAGACTGCCATTGTCGCCGTTGACAAAGACATCTTCTGCTTTGGAGGGCAGGGGGTTGGAAACCACCACCAGATAGATCCCCCGTTTTTTCGCCTGTTTGCACACATTATCCAGGGGTTCCGGTTCCTGACTCAGTATGACAAGAGCATCGGGATTCTGCATCATAAGTGTTTCAATGGCGTTTACCTGTGCTGCACCGCTGCCGCTGGTAGCGACAGTAACAGAAACATCAGGATTGGCACTTTCGATACGCTTTTTGGCCTGTTCCGCGTGCCATACCACGCCGCCTGTCCAGCCATGAGTTGCAGCGGGGACGGAAATTCCGATCTTCAATTTTTTCTCCTGTTTGCCGCATCCGCACAGAAGCATGGCAAACACCGCGATGGGGATCAATAATTTACGCATGATCCATTACCTTTCTTTGCGATATTGAGTTAAAACTGCAATAATGATAACTGCACCTTTTACACATTCCTGAAGCCTGGGAGAGATCCCCCATGCCACAAGAGCATTGGAAATAACTGTCAATATCAGAATACCCGCGACCGTACCGGTAATGGTCGCTTTGCCGCCGGACATGCTGCTGCCTCCCACGATCACCGCGGCAATGGCATCGAGTTCACATCCGGTTCCGTCATTGGCGGAACTTATACCGCCCAGCCTGCCGCCCCAGAGCAGCGCGGCGACAGCACACAGCATACCTGTATAAAGG
>JAFVRT010000375.1 GCA_017504125.1 Lentisphaeria bacterium | reverse complement strand
GACAACAGTATCGATGAGTTCATCATGGGGGCCGGCAAGCGTATCGAAATATCCATCGCCGACGATGGCACAGTAGCTGTCCGGGACTACGGGCGGGGTATTCCCCTTGAAAGTGTGGTCGCTTGCGTTTCTGTGATGAATACCGGCGGCAAATATGCCGAAGGAGCTTTCGCCCGTTCAATAGGTATGAACGGAGTGGGAACCAAAGCCGTAAATGCTCTTTCCACTTATTTTGAAGTCAAATCTGTCCGTGACGGCAAATTCAAATCTGCCCGTTTCGCCTACGGTGAACTTCAGGAAACCAATGAGGGGGAAACGGAGGAACGCAACGGAACTTACACCACATTCCGTCCGGATCCGGAGCAGTTCAAAAATTACGCATTCCGCAACGAATATGTGGAAAAAAGATTGTGGATGTACGCCTACCTCAACAGCGGTCTTTCTCTGCTTTACAAAAATCAGCGTTATTATTCAGCCAAAGGACTTGAAGATCTGCTCAATGTGGAAACCGGCGACGATCGCCTCTACAATATAATATATTACCGTTCCGACAGCAATGAATTTTCCATTGAATTCGCTCTGACCCACAGCGACAATTACGGTGAAAACTGTTTTTCCTTTGTCAACGGTCAATACACCAATGACGGCGGAACCCACCTGTCGGCTTTCAAAGAGGGACTGCTCAAGGCTGTCAATGAATTTTCCGGCAAGAACTTCAAAGCAGATGCTGTTCGGGACGGTATGGTCGGAGCTATTTCGATCCGGATAACCGATCCTATTTTTGAAGCTCAAACCAAAAATAAACTGGGCAATACTGATGTGCGCGGCCCCATAGTCAATGCTGTCCGTGAAGCGATCGTGGATTTTCTCCACAAACATCTGGAAGTTGCAGATATAATCCTCGATAAAGTGCAGCGCAATGAATCGGTCCACCGCAAGATGCAGGAAGCCAAGAAACTTTCCAAAGAAAGTGCCGCCAAAAGCCGTTTGCGTATTCCGAAACTCAAAGACTGCAAATATCATGTGGGCGAAAAATGGCCGCGGGGCGAAGAACCAAGAGAGACCATGATCTTTCTTACCGAGGGTGATTCTGCCGCAGGTTCAATCGAACAATCCCGCCAAACCGAAAATCAGGCGATTTTCGCGCTGCGGGGCAAGCCGCTGAACTGTTTCGGTGCCACCAGAGAAGAACTTTACAAGAATGAGGAATTCTATTTTCTCACTCAGGCCCTCGGTATCGAAGACGATATCGAAAATCTGCGCTACGATAAAGTCATCATCGCCACCGACGCCGATGTGGACGGTATGCACATCCGCAACCTGCTCATAACCTTCTTTCTCACCTTTTTCGAACAGCTGGTGCTGAAAGGGCATCTTTATGTTCTCGAAACACCGTTGTTCCGGGTACGCGATCCCAAAGCCGCCACCAAAGAAAAGAGTAAAAACCGGACAAGAAGGCGCGGCAGTGATGAAGATACCGCCGCCAAAAGCAATGAAGTACCTTCCCAATACTACTGTTACTCCGAAGTGGAACGGGATGCCGCAGCAGCCAAACTCGGCAGCAAAGCGGAAATCACCCGGTTCAAAGGTCTGGGTGAGATCTCTCCGAAAGAGTTCGCCCAGTTCATCGGAGATGAAATAAAACTTCTGCCGGTTACCCTCGACAGTATGCGCAATGTTCCTGAGCTGCTGAAGTTTTACATGGGCCCCAACTCGCCTCAGCGTAAAGATTACATCATGACCAATCTGACGGTAAGCAAATATGAGTGAAGATATCGAAAAAAATATTTCCTTTCCGGAATCTGAAATACCCGAAGGCGATGAAGCCGTGAACCAGCGGGGCAATGATGCTTATCTGCGTGCCATGGTCGACCGGAATTTTCTGGAATATGCCTCCTATGTCATCAAAGACCGGGCGATCCCGGATGTCGATGACGGTTTGAAACCGGTTCAACGCCGTATATTGTGGGCTCTGAAAGAGATCGACGACGGCAGAACTCATAAAGCCGCCAATGTTATAGGCAATGTGATGCATTATCATCCCCACGGCGACGCTTCCATCGGGGATGCTCTGGTGGTACTTGCCAACAAAGAATACTATATCATCAAACAGGGCAATTACGGAAACCCCATAACCGGAAGTCCGGCAGCCGCTTCGCGTTATATCGAATGCGGTCTTTCAAAATTGGGCAGGGAAGTACTTTTCAACGACGATCTCACCGAATTCGTGGACTCCTACGACGGCCGCAGCAAAGAACCGGTCGTGCTTCCGGTAAAGATACCCAGTCTGCTGATGCTGGGAAGTGACGGTATCGCAGTAGGTATGGCTACAACCATTCTGCCTCACAACTTCTGCGAACTGCTGCAAGCCCAGATCAGTGTACTTAAAGGCGAGGATTTCGCAGTTTACCCGGACTTCCGTCAGGGAGGTTTGATGGATGTTTCCGAATATGACGACGGAAACGGCAAGATCATACTCCGGGCAAAGATCGAACTGGATGAAAAACATAAAAAACTGGTGATCCGCGAAATACCCGCAGTATG
>JAFVRT010000374.1 GCA_017504125.1 Lentisphaeria bacterium | reverse complement strand
GAGGACAGGTGGATGCGTAATATCGTCGGTAATGTTATTGAAACCGATGTCGGACCAGTTTCCTCCCGTCCTTCTGAGTACATGCTTTGGAACGAGATATATTCTCCGGCCTTGAGTAAAGAACTTGATTCGCTGCTGAAAAAGGCCGCCGCCAAGTGTGTCAAAGATCCGGATTCTCTCAAGCGGATCGCTTTTATGCGCCGCGAATTTTATGACCGTATTGAGAAGGGAAGGGCCAATTATCTCAAGACAACCGCAGATGTTGAGGCATGGAAGGGATATATCCCACAGCTTGAAGCAGGGGAAAAGATCTCTGTAGACGGTAAAGGGAATGAAAAAGCATGGAGCAAAGCTCCGGCACACTATCTG
The DNA here is from genome assembly GCA_017504125.1 of Lentisphaeria bacterium. Classification (GTDB taxonomy): domain Bacteria; phylum Verrucomicrobiota; class Lentisphaeria; order Victivallales; family Victivallaceae; genus UBA1784. The sequence continues at coordinate 4,232 of JAFVRT010000374.1, read as the reverse complement.
CTGCCCAACAGCAGCGTGAAATCCGAAGCTGTTGAAGTGCATACTTTCTTCAAGGCTCTGCGTGACAGGGATAATTTTTACTTTTATGTGGAGTGTGAGGAGCCGGAAACCGCAAAGATGAGTTCTCTCAAACGGAAGTTTGACGAATTCAATATCTGGGAAGATAATACGGTCGAGATCTTTCTTAATCCGTCAGGGGACCGGAAAACAGGTTATCAGCTTATTTTCAATTCACTCAACAGTCTTGCGGACAACCGTTTCAAACTCAAGACAATGGATTGGAAATGGAATTCCGGGGCAGAATACAAAACAGTTGTCACTCCCGGTAAAAAATGGACACTTGAAGTAAGGATCCCCCGCAATACGATGGAGCCGTGTAAAGATCGGCTTGTTGCCAATGTCATGCGTTCGCGGGTGATAGGCGAGAAGCGTTCCCCGTTTGATACATGGAGCCCCAAGATCAGCAGCTCGCAGTTTGTAGACAATTACGGTATCCTTGAATTCGAGCGGGCTGAAAATATTTCCATTCTTCCCGGCGGTAACTTTACTGAAGCCGTTCACGCCCGGCGTTTTATCGGCAATCACCGTCCGCATCGCTGGTACAACAACCGTATCGTCAAAAAAGATACCAGGATCTTCCGTTCCGGCGGCATGTCGGTCAGAATGGATAAAGATACGGAGGGACTCACTTTTTATGATTTGAGGGGCGTTATGAAACCGGCGACCAGCTACCGTTTGACTTTTTACATAAAAACTCAGGATGTGGTAAGTCTTTTTACCTGGGGCGGCGGTGTATATTTCAGTCTTGATTGCGGCATGAAACCACGCAAAACCATAGGATTCCCGGTGAACAACGGGAAGTTTCTGGGAACGATGCCGTGGACACGGCAGAGTTTTGAATTCACTACTCCTGAAGGATTCGGTAAAGACGGCAGACCTTATCTCAGTTTCTGCCGGCATAACCGTTACAATGATCCCAAGGGCATTGCATGGATAGATCAGGTGGAAATATTTGAACTTCCTGCAAAGAAGTGAGAGAAAACTATTATGCGTTCAGCATCTTGCGGCAGTAATAACTTCTGCCGCAGGATGCTGATTTTTTTTGAGCTTACTTCATATTGAAAACGATCTTACCGGCTTTTTTGGCCTTGAGCAGCGGGAAGCCTGTTTCAAAGGTGCTGAAATCCATTGAATCGGTGTAAAAAAGCTTCGGATCGACCGTTTTGTTCCGGATCATCGCGAGCATTTCATCATGCATATCGCATTCGGAAACTGCTGTGGAGATCATCTGCCATTTCCCTCTGGCCTGTACCCGTTCTTCCGGGAATCTGCCGCCTTCGATTGTTGCGTAACTTGCCATTCCGCCGCCGTCGGTCAGTAAATTGGCTCCCCTGATCGCCAGTTCAACATTTCCGGCGGCATCCATGACACGGTCTATGCCTTTGCCGGATGTTGCATCCATTACAATCTCTTCGAGATCATCTGCAAGCAGATTTACGGCAGTTTCTGCGCCGCATCTCATACAGCGGTCCAGCTGCTCGGAGCGGCGGGCGGCCACCAGAACTTTTGCACCTGCAAGGGAACTGAAAAAGCACATGGCTTGAGCTACTGCTCCGCCTCCGAGAACCAGAACTGTATGACCGGATCTTATCCCGGCTCCCTTGCATGCTCCGGCTACTTCTTTCAGCATGACCAGCAATGTCGCATCCTGTTGGGTGATTTCGAGGTCATCCGGGATTATCTGCTGATAACGGGTATATCCGAATGGATCAAGCTGTTCTGCACTTTCTGCTGCTGCGGCAATATCGGTGATAAGACCGTATTCTGCGAATCCTCCCATCCATGAGGCAAATTCACCGTACATGGTTCCCGGAAGTGCCACCGCCGGACGCAGAACTTTTTGGCCGGAACGGAAATTTCTGACGGCTGAGCCGCATTCGATTATCGTACCAACGCCTTCGTGTCCAAGCACAGCCGGATATTCTTTTGCCCAGTCGAAACCGCTGTTTACCAATTTCTGGTCGGTTCCGGAACAGGTCGCACAGGCATCTATCTTGCACAGACATTGCCAGGGGGCAGGCACGGGCATTGGAAGATTTTCGAGTTTTACATTACCCTTTCCGTCTGTTATAACAGCTTTCATCATGGGATACTCCTTGTCGGATGAGGTGTATTGGAAACATTGATCATGAAACGCGGGCAAAAAAATGGCTCCGGCGCTTGGGCTCGAACCAAGAACCAAGTGGTTAACAGCCACCTACTCTACCATTGAGCTACGCCGGAGCATCTTATGTTGTATAATATAGCACCTGTAATTTTTTTTTCAAGCTCAAAAATGAAAAAAATACAAAAATATAAGAAAAAAACTCATATTTTTTCAATGTTGCGGTTCGATCCAGTTTTCCCGCTGAATAAGTCCGATCAATTTGAAAAGTTCATCCTTGCACGGATGTCCGCCGAGAACTCCGCAAGTAAAACCGACAGCAATATTCTGTTTCCGGTCGGCAAGTCCGTCAGAACCGCCGTAGCCACCATGGCCGAAAACCTGTCCGACATCATCGACCGGTCCGCTCAAAGCATAGCCGTTTCCGAAGGTGTTCCAACTGTTTTGGGTCGGTAATTCCGGTTCCGGGCGATGCATTGTGGTTGCCCGCAGCAGCATTGATCTGCTGAAAAATCTTTCATTCAGCAGATCGTTGTAAAAACTTGCCAGTCCGCGCGCTGAGGCAAATCCATTGAATCCGGGATGTATGGCCCGGCGGATGATTTTCTGCCGCATAAGTTCATCAAGGGGATCACAGGCGGTATCTGAACTTGAATGAGGCAAGGAAGGAGCAAGGCGGAACTCCGCCGCCCGTTTCTCGGTTTCATCGTCCATGCCGATATAAAAATCCTGCCTTGAGGTACGGGAAAATATTTTTTCCGAGATAAATTCTTTGAAACTTTTTCCGGTGATCCTTCTGACTGTTTCACCGATCACCCAGCCGAAGGTCAGGGATTGATAACGGGTACGGGTTCCGGGGAGCCAATCCGGACGGATCTTTGCGATGGCTCCGGTCATAGCTTCCCAATTGCATACCAGCTCCAAAGTCCGCTGTTCCGGAAAACGCTGAGGCAGACCGGATGAGTGGTTCAGCAAATGCTGAAGCAGTGTATTTTCTTTGCCGTTACAGGCAAATTCCGGCCAGTATTCTCTCACGGGAGTTTTTTCACTGACTGCGCCCCGGTCGATAAGAATGTTCGCAGCTGTTGCCGCAAGGGTTTTCGTTGTGGAATAAACCGGGAACAGTGTATCGCTGTCTATGGGGCGTGTTTTATCAAAGTCAAAGAATCCTGAATGAACATCGATGATACACTCTCCGTCTTTGAAAACACAGAACTGCAAGCTGTTTTCGCTCCCGGAATCGACATAACGGTCGATGATTTTTTGAGCCTGTTGCTGTAAAGTCATTTTTTTGCCTCCGGATCTTGTTTAAAGCAGTCCTTCGTCTTTTACCACTCGCGGGGTGTAATGCTGATCGCTCCCGGAATCCTCAAATGCCACTTTGCCTTTCTCTATGACGAAACGGACAAGTGAAGGTATCGGCAAAGTGGTTACTACCGCGAGAATGATGATCGTATTGAAGAATTGAGTGTCCAATATTCCAAGATCTTTACCGATCGCCGCAGCGGCCAGAGTGGCTGACAGCTGCGGAACGGTCATCAGACCGGCACTGAAAGATGCTGCATTACTGAAACCGGAAAATTTCATCGCGATAAAACCGGAAAGTATTTTGCTCAGGAGAAGTCCGCATACCGTAAAAAGGATTATCGGCAGATTACCGCTTTGGGAAAATGCCTGGAAATCGGTTTTCATGCCGATGGAAATAAAGAGGAACGGGATGAGAAATCCATAACCGATACTTTCAAAACGCTTGAAAAGCACCATATCCTGATCTTTTACCACCTTTGAGAGCCCCAATCCGGCGATAAATGCTCCTACTACCAGATTGATGCCCAGCAATTCTCCGACAAGAACCGTGGCCAGTATCACCAGAAGCAGAATGGTGATAAGCATGTCTTCTCCGGGGTTGAAGGACTTGCGGAGCCATTTTCCTACGAGATTTACTGTAAAAATCGCCAGAATAAGGTAAACTACCACGATCAGCAGGAATACCGGAGTGAAACTGTTGCCGAGGATCGAAGTGTTCATGTAGTCAAAAATAGAAAGTGTGCCTTTGACGACCATGTGG
>JAFVRT010000373.1 GCA_017504125.1 Lentisphaeria bacterium | reverse complement strand
GTCGCGCCGCCGTTTGATACTGATATGTGGACTCCTCCGGAAAAAAATGCCTTGATCCGTGATTATTATGGACACGGGAAATACCGTGCTCTTGCCGTTATCAAAAATAAATGCCGCCGGGTGCTTTATATCGGAGCAGGTATTGAAGGAGGAACTTTTTCCGGATTTACGGATACGCTTAAAGAATACGGGATCCCATTTTCTGAGCAGCAGCATTTGGAATTCGATCACGATCTGCCGGGGCGTGTCGCTGCGGCTTACCGGTCATTGAAGTTTGATTGTATAGTGGCTAACGGCTTGATCCGGTCATTTATCAAAAAAATCATTGAACGGGAACCTGAAATCGCTTCTCTGCCGTTTTTTCTGGAAGATGGTGTGCTGGACGACAAGTTCTATCCGCAATTGCAGATCATCAGGACTATGAATTTCAAACAACTCTACTGCGGTACTGCTGATGCCGTGCTTAAACAGATCAAACTTCTGATGTCCGGACAGATTTCAAACTTTGACAATATCATCCTTTCTGCTGCCGAAAAAAAGGCGGCAGGGAACATTATAAACAAATGAGGAAAAATTATGAAAGGGACACGTTATCTTTTTACCTTGATCGAGCTGTTGGTCGTAATAGCAATAATCGCTATCCTCGCCGCCATGCTGCTGCCCGCTCTGCAGCAGGCGCGGGAACGGGCAAGGACTGTTCAATGTATCAACAATCTCAAAGAACTCGGTATGGCTGCCAGATCTTATGCTGATATGAGCCGCGGTTTTCTGCCGACTTTTTACGACAGTGTTCAGAAACTCTATTGGACACAAGCCCTGCGTAACAGCAAAGTCCTTTCAAATGACAGGATCCTTTGCTGTCCAAGCTATGCACCATTCAAATATTATGCAACTTTAAGGGTCAGCGATACCTATGGGATCCGTACCAATTCTTTTATTCCGTACTTGAATATCGGAGCGGTTCCGGTCATGGTGGTAAAGACAGCCAATGGGTATGCATCGGTTTCGCCGTCGAAGGCTCTTATTTTTGCAGATACTATCCGTGACAATGGTGCTTTGCGCTCGCAGTTCTATTATTTCGGACTTTACCCCAGCAATACTACCGGGAGTGACGGGGCTGCTTATGCTGCGCACAGATCCCACATGATAAGTTCATGGTTTGCAGACGGACATGCCGGTTTTGCCGGAGTGCCGGATCTCAAAGATGCGTATATCCTGACCTACTGCAATAATGACGGCCTTACTACAACTCACAAAACAGGTGCTTCATTGCCCTGAAAATCATAATATCAATTCTATTGGAGATAAAAAATATGAAACCGTTGATTATTTTTCCGGCATTGCTTGCGGCAACTGTGTTGTTTGCTCAACATGATGGACTTGTTTTTCACTTTGACTTCAAAGATGCTGCGGGTAAAAAAGAATATGCGGACAAAACCGGGAAATTCAAAGCCGTCGTCAAAGACGGAAAATTTGCCGTGCAGTCCGGTGCGCTGCGAACTTCTATCGGGGCTCAGATCACTGTGCCTGATACCAGAAAACCGCAAGCCGTCAAAGCATTGACCGTGATGTCATGGATACTCAAAAAGAGTACTCCGGATCACACCCCCATACTTTCCAAGGGCGAACATCCCTACTCATTGCAGTTCATTTTTTCGGTGTGCTGGCGTTATCCGGGATTTTTCTACAAGAATATGCCCCGTCAGAATTTCTACAAAGGTATATATTACATCGGCAATTTCGGATCAGGAACTCACTATCCCGACAATAAATGGATCAAACCCGGAACTCATCTTATTGAAAGCTCCGGTTACTGGCGTCATGTGGCAGCCGTTTTCGATCACGGCGTGGTCAGGATCTATCTTGACGGCAAACTTGCCATTGAGCGTACCGCTGAAAAAGGTAATCTGCTGGCAGCCAATGACAGTCCTTTTTACATCGCCGCTCAGCGGGTCAAAGGGGCAAATGCCAATCTGGTAACTTCAGATATGCTTCTCAACGATCTGCGGCTTTACAGTAAGGCTTTGAGCGAATCGGACATCAAAAAGATCATTGCTTCAGAAACTTCCAAATACCCCAAAGGTAATCTTATACCCAAAGGTGAAACTCACCTCAACGCACTGGCTGACTGCTGGGAATATCTGCCTCCTGAATATGATGTGGATATGAAACGGATCCTGCCCGTTACTGCTCAGTTTGAAAAATCCCGTCCCCGTCCCGATGACTTCAGCAAGGGGATCAAAGCTGAAAGAAAAGTCGTAAACGGAGTTCCGGCTCTTTTTATAAACGGCAAACATCAGACTCCGGTTCAGGCTGTTCCCAATCTGCGCCATCAGAAGACCCATAAATTTCTTTACCACAAATATGATATGGGTATCAGGAATTTTGCTGCAGCCGGGATCGAACTGCTTTCTGTGGGAGCTTCTCCAAGTTACTTCTGGAAAGGTGACCGCAAATATGACTGGAAAACACTTGATGATATTTTCAACCGTGCCATAAAAAGCAATCCCAATTGCAAGATCATGGTTTACGCCACACCGATACC
>JAFVRT010000372.1 GCA_017504125.1 Lentisphaeria bacterium | reverse complement strand
CCGTCAAGGCCGGTTATGCCCGTAACTACCTGATCCCCCGCGGTCTTGCCGCCAAAGCCACCCCCGGAATCCTCCGTCTGGTGGAATCCCGCAAGGCTATGATCGCTGAACGCCGCGCCAAAGAACTGGCTGCCGCCAAGGAACTGGCCGAAAAGATCGCTCAGATCGAAATTTCCATCACCATGCAGGCTACCGATGACGATCAGCTTTTCGGTTCTGTTACTGCCCGCATGATCGCTGACGAACTGTCCAAGCAGGGCTACGCTGTCGAACACAGCCAGGTCAAAGTCGAACCCATCAAAACTCTCGGCAGCTTTGATGTGGAAGTGCGTCTGCACACCGAAGTTACCGCCACCGTCAAGGTTTGGGTCGTTCGCGGCTGAGGTAACTGTATATGCCGGAGGAACAACAGCCCAGAAAACGGCCGCAGCGTGAAAAATCTGCGGCCGGGGTTCTGCCGGATCGTCCCCAACCCCACGCTGAAAAAATCGAGCGTGCGGTATTGGCGGCCCTGATCCGTGATGCCTCCGGCTGTCTGGACACCGCACGCAGTTTTTTCAAAGACCGCGTGTCGGTGTTCTATACTCCCACTCACAGGGAGATCTACTCCACTATTCTTGAACTTGGCAGCATCGATGCCAAACATGTGGATCTGCTTTCCGTTGCCCAGCGTCTGCGCGAAAAGGGCAAACTTGAAGCCGTCGGCGGCGAACTCTTTCTCGCCGAATTGGAAATGGCGATTTCCACCACGGTCAATATCGAAAACTGGTGCAGCCAGCTGGTCAAATATGACAATCTGCGTCAGATGATCCTGGTATGTTCCGAATCTCTCACCAAATGCTACGAAGCCGATCACGAATCCGATGATGTTTTTGACGATATCGAAAAAAAGATCTTCGATATCCGCTCTGCCGATCTGGGAGCTGATTTTTACGAAGTAAAGAATTTGCTCAAAAGTGAATTTCAGGAACTGATGAAAATAAACGCCGGCGAAGTTGAAGTCGGCTTGAAAACCGGTTATGATGTAGTCGATGAATACACCGGCGGTCTGAAACCCGGTGAAATGTTTATTCTTGCGGCACGCCCCTCTATCGGTAAAACCAGTCTGGCGTTGAATATTATCCGCAATGTGGCCACAGGGCCGGATCCCCAGCCGGTAGCTTTTTTCAGTTTGGAAATGTCCGAATCCCAGATCGTACGCCGTCTGCTCTGTACTCAGGCAGGGGTCCCGGAATCGACCTTCTGGAACCGGCAGTTCGATGCCCGCAAGATCGAACAGATCACCGGTGCCGCTGCGATACTTCAGGAATCCAAGATCTTCATCGACCCTACAGGCGGACTTTCCATTGCCGAACTCCGGGCCAAGGCCCGCCGTATGCAGATGCTTCACGGCATCAAACTCGTGGTCATAGACTACATCGGACTCATGACCACCGGGCAGCGTTCCGAAAACCGGCAGGCGGAGATCCAGCAGATCTCCGGTGCCATAAAGAAACTTGCCAAAGAATTGAAAATACCATTTCTGGTTCTGGCGCAGCTCAACCGGGAAGTGGATAAAAACTCCAGTCCCAACGCCAAACCGAAACTTGCCAACTTGCGTGATTCAGGTTCCATTGAGCAGGATGCCGATGTGGTGACATTCCTGCACCGTGACCGTGAAAAAAGCAAAGGCGATGTAGCCAGTGCCGAAGCCTTGTGGATCATTGAAAAGAACCGTAACGGCCGTACCGGCGATGTTAAATTGAACTTTATCCCCTCCCGCATGGAATTTGAAATGGCCCCCAGAGTCGATCAGCATTTCGGCCCTGAGCCGCAGAGCTGATGATTCGCCATTGCGGAGGGATTTTTAAATAGTACGGAAATGAATTGCTGTAATTTCCGGAAAAGTTGGAGGATTGATGAATCATGAAACTTTTCATTGACCATTACAGGGTCGTTCTGCTGTTCGCTCTTCTGGCCTCAGGAACAGTTCTGACTGCCGCCAAAGTGGAGCTTGTTGAGTTTGACCAAAAGGGAAGTTCGCCCATTTCCGAAGAACTGCTCAAACATAATGTCAGACTCCGTAAAGGTATCACTTTTACCAGAGAGATCATGGATGAGGATATCCGTTCTCTTTACCGTACCGGAAACTTTTCCGATGTGCAGGGCGTTACGGATTATATTTCCCGCGATAAAGTCAATATCAAGTTTCTGCTCCGCCTCAAAGAACGGATCGCCGCAATAAAGATCGAAGGCAACAAAAAGTTTTCCAAAGGCGATCTGGGCAAGCTCATCACAGTTGCCGAAGGCGGATTGCTCAATTCTGCCGAACTGCGGAAAAGTTCGGCTGCTCTGCGTAAATTTTATCACGACCGCGGATACCGCGATGCTGTCATCACTCCGTTGTTCATTCCTCAAGGCAATGATACAGTCGTGATTTTCAAGATCGATGAAAAACTGCGTCTTAAAGTCGGAGAAGTAACTTTTGAAGGTGCCAAAGTATTTTCACAATTTGAATTGCGCCATTCCATCGCCAATGCCTACAGTTTCATGAATTACCTGCCTTTCCTCAATGATTATTTGAACATGGGACTGCTTGACCGCAGGGAATTGACGACAGACCGGGCAAGATTGCGGGAAAAATATTATGAAAAAGGCTATCTTGACTTCAAGATAAAAGATGTGATCCAGACTCCCGATCCGAAAGATCCGGAATATGTAAATATTCTTTTCAAACTGGAAGAAGGCAAGCCGTATACCGTCGGCAAAGTAACAGTCAGCGGCAATAAGGTCTTCAAAAACGAAGTCATTTCCAAATATTTGAAGATCAAGGAAAAAGATTTATTCGTACTTTCCAGGGAAACAGCTTCTGCCAATGCGGTGACCCGTCTTTATGAAACCATCGGACACGCTGAAGTGAATTGCAGAGCCGTACGCATCCCGGATCCGGAAAAACATATCGTCGATCTTCGTTTTGAGGTTTCCGAAGGGCGTAAATTCATGGTGCGTGATGTTATAATTTCAGGCAATACCGCAACCAGAGATAAAGTTATCCGCCGGGAACTTGCCATACAGCCGGGCGATCCGGTCGACCGCAACCGCATTGAAATCAGCCGTCAGCGTCTTCTCGGTATGGGTTACTTCACCAAAGTCGAAACAGAAACAGTAAATGCCGAAGGTGTGGATGAAAAAGATGTAACCTTCAGAATAGAAGAAAAACAACGCCGCTACAACTTCCGTCTTACAGCCGGGGTTTCTGATATCAACAGTTTCTTCGGTATGCTTGAAGCCTCAGTCGACAATTTTGACCTTTTCAATCCCAAAGGCGGTTTTTACGGCGGCGGCCAGCGGGCAAGGATTCAAGGTATTCTCGGTGTCGAAAACGCCGGATTCAATATTGATTTTGTTGAGCCGTGGTTCATGGATATGCCATTGCGTTTTGAGGCTTCAGCCTACATGAACACTACTGATTATGACAACTGGGAAGAATGGCGCGTAGGCGGCAGATTCTCTTTCCAGCGCAAGATCTTCGATGATTTCACCTCAGTGGCATTCGGCTATAAGTATGATGTGGTGAGAGTGCATGACATCGATTCCAAAATCAAGCCCTATGTCAAAAAACATGATCTCGGCGGTACTTCTCTCGTAAGTCAGCCTTCTCTGATGATCGCCAGAGATACCCGTGACAGTCTGCTGGATCCCACAGAAGGATATAATATCAACTTCTTCACTTCCATAACGCCGGAAGCCTTGGGGGCAAGTGCCACCTATTACCGTATGGAACTCAAAGGAAGTTATTATATGAGTTTCTTTGACAAGTTCCTTGTTGCCATGGTGGGAGCCCGTATCGGAACCGTTTCCACTTTCGGCGGCAGTGATGAAGTGCCGCTTTTTGAACGCTATTATCTGGGCGGCAGCAACTCCCTGCGCGGTTTTGAATACCGTTCAGTCGGACCGACCTATAACAAGGAAAACATCGGCGGTCTGACAATGCTGACTATGACTGCTGAGATTTCCCACGCTATCTGGGGGCCCATCCGCGGTGCGGTATTCTGTGATGCCGGCGGTTCCTGGGGCGACTCCTACGATATGGATTTCAACAAGTTCAATATCGGAGCCGGTTACGGATTCCGTATCAAAGTACCATATCTCAATGTTCCGATCCGTCTGGATATTGCCTACACCTTCATGAACAATCAGAAAGGGGCCTCAAACAAGGTAAGGCTGCACTTCAATGTGGGTGCCGGATTTTCCATTTGATGCATCAGAAAAGATCAGAAGAAATCATTATGAAAGAATATCCTCCTACCGCCGGTTCACTCATGGAGGTTCTGCGTAAACTGCGCTCCCCTGAAGGCTGCCCATGGGATAAAGCCCAGACTGCAGCCAGCTTCGGCAAATGTTTTGCAGGAGAAGCCGCAGAGCTTCTGGATGCCATCGACCGTAAAGACAGCAGCGGCATTTGCGAAGAATGCGGCGATGTGCTGATGAATGTATTTTTCCAGATCGTTCTTGCAGAAGAAGAAAAGGCGTTCGGCATAGATGATGTGTGGCGCGGAATCATCGATAAAATGATTCGCCGTCATGCTCATATTTTCGGCGACCGCAAGGCGGAAACCCCTGAGGAGGTTGCCGCACTCTGGCAGGAAATGAAAAAACTGGAACACAAAGATGCTTCACCGGCCTCGGTTCTTGATGATGTAAAACATTATCTTTCACAGCTTACCAGAGCGGAAAAACTTCAAAAAAAAGCTGCTAAATGCGGTTTCGACTGGAGCTGCCAGAAAGATGTGCTGGAAAAAATCCGTGAAGAAACCGGAGAAACGCTGGAGGCAATGGATTCCGGCGATGAAGAAAAAGTTGACGAGGAATTGGGCGATCTGCTGTTTGCAGTAGTGAATCTCATCCGTTTCCGCAAGCGGGCAGACTCTGAGGAGCTGCTCCGCAAAGCCTCTCTGAAGTTTGAAAACAGATTCCGTTTCGTGGAACAGGAAGTACGGGAAAGCGGTAAGCAATGGGAAGATTTTTCCATTGACGGTCTGGAACAATTGTGGCAAAAGGCCAAACAGAGATCATGAACTGTCCTCCGGAATTTTCAGCCGGTGAATACGGCGGCAAAATATCGCTCAAGCAGGAAATATTTTTCTGGTTGACTGCGGTGCTTTTTCTGTTTATATTTCTCGGCAGTGCTCCTCTCGGCCACACAGAAAGCACCTGGGCGGAAATTTCCAGAGAAATGCTGATGACCGGCAATTTCTGGCACACCGCGATCAACTGGCAGCTCTGCGGTGATAAAAACCTGATGAATTGCTGACTTGCGCTGCCGTTTTTGAAAATTTCCGGCTGTACGGAATTCGCCGTCAGATTACCTTCTGCGCTTGCGGCATTGTTCTGTCTTTACGGTATCAAGGTACTGGGCAAAGAACTTTTCAATCCAAGGATCGCCCTGCTTGCCGGCTGGATGACTCTTGGCTGCTGGTGTTTTCTGTTTACGGCCAGGATCGTTTCCGCTGATATTACAGGAACTGCAGCTGCAGTCTGGATCGCCGCATGCTTTTTCCGTCTGGAACACAAAACTTCTTTTTATGTTTATTTTCTCTTTTACCTTCTCTGTGCCGCAGGAGTGTTTTTAAGCGGACTTACAGTCTTGGTCATGCCGTTTTCAATAGTGCTTCCCTGGCTGTTCTATCAGAAAAAATGGAAAAAACATCTGAATTGGAAAAACATATCCTCATTCATCATCGTGCTGGGACTCTCCGGGACTTTTTTCTATATTCCATCAATAATGCCGGTTGCTCCGGGACAATCCGGAACGATCGGTGTGGAAGAAATGTTGAAAACCCTCTGGCTGTTTGAAACCGAAAATTCATGGCATGATTATCTGTATAATTTACCGCGTATCCTTTTGCCCTGGCTGCCGTTTCTGGCGGCAGGTCTTGCCGGAATGGCGGTCAGCAGTTCAAAATTGCCTCCTCATATCAGAAAAAGTGCAGCCGGTGCAGCAGTTGGCACATTACTTCTGCTGCTTTGGCCGGCGGCAATGCTTCAGCCAGTCAAGTGGAACTGCCTTGTTTCAGCGATGCCTTTCATCATTCTTTACGGTGCGGGCGGATTGACCAGATACGGGATCCCGGCCTGGAATAAAGCTGCATTCAATATCCTTTATTACCTCGGAACAGTCGCAAGTTCCATTGCAGCCGGTTCCCTCCTCTTTTTGCCGCTGTGGAAAAATCTTGTTGAATACTCCCCGGCTCCGGCCCTGATCATCGCTCCGGTCGCTGCCGGAGCGATCGCATGGTACGCACTCTTTCTCGACCACCGGGAAGAAAGTTCGTTTTCCCGCTTCATAGGTCTTCCGCACCGGGTAGGTTCTCCGGTATTCGCAATAACGCTTCTTTCCGGCACATTTTTCGGAGTATTGATGCCGGTTATCCAGATGGATTTCCGGACAGGGAAAAAATTCTGTTATGAACTGAAGCAAAAGATTTCAGATACTTTCCGTGCAGAAAAAAACGGTTCGGTCCTCTATCTGGGTGCCAATGTTCCTGAGGAATATCTCTTTTACAATGATCTTGCCGCGCCTCTCGTCCGGGTATCATCTCTCAACGAAGCCGCTGCAAAGATGCCGGGGAAAAAACTGGTCATCTTTATGAAAAACAAGCAGCGGGAACAATTCATTTCTCAAGCGGAGGGATTGAAGATCACTCCTCCGCCTCCGCTGCTGACCGAACGCCCAAACCGCTGGAAATCCGCCGACTCTCAAAGCGGAGATTTCTCAGCTTTTCTGATAACTTTACCTACCAAGGATGAAAAATGAAAATCATTGCCGATAACAAGATACCATTCCTCAAAGGCGTTTTTGAACCCTTTGCCGAAGTTGTTTATCTGCCGGGAAAACAGATAGATGCTGATGCGGTGAAAGATGCTGATGCCATGATAATCCGTACCCGCACCAAATGCAATGCTGCATTGCTCAAAGGTTCAAAAGTAAAACATATCGCAACAGCAACCATCGGATTCGATCATATCAATACCGCCGAAGTCGAATCCCTGGGCATAAGCTGGAACAACGCTCCCGGATGCAATGCCAACAGCGTGGGGCAGTATATGGTTTGCGCGCTGCAGACTCTCGGCATGGAGCTTGAAGGAAAAACTATCGGCATCATCGGAGTGGGACATGTGGGAAGTATCGTTGCAGATTACGCACATATTCTCGGCATGAATGTACTCCGGAACGACCCTCCCCGGCAGGATGCCGGCGAAGATGGCTTTGTCGGCCTTGATTTTCTGCTGGAGCATTCTGATGTGATAACACTGCATGTGCCGTTGGAGTATGAGGGAAAATATCCGACTTTCCACATGGCTGATGAAAAGTTTTTTGCCAAAATGAAAAAGAAGTGCGTTTTCTTCAATGCCTCCCGCGGCGAAGCGGTAAAAACTTCTGCGCTCAAGAAAGCAACAGCTGACGGAACGCTTTCTCAGGTCATACTGGATGTGTGGGAAGATGAACCGGAAATAGACCGCGCACTCATGGAAAATGTATTCATTTCCACTATGCACATCGCCGGCTACTCAACTGACGGCAAAGCCAACGGTACTACCGCCTCAGTCCGGGCCGTCGCACAGGTATTGGATATTCCGGAACTGCTTTCCTGGAGTCCCGCTGTCCTTCCGGAACCTCCGGAGGAAAAAATCATAAAATTCACATCTCTGCCGGAAGTGCTGCTCCACACCTACGATCCGCGTAACGACAGCAGCAGACTCCGGAATTCCCCGGAAAGTTTCGAAGAACTTCGCGGCAGCTATCCTGTAAGACGGGAATTTCAGGCATTTACAGTTACCGGAGTTCCGGAAGATAAGAAAAATATTCTTCAGCATCTCGGATTCCGTATCGGATAAAATCATGGGAGTATAAAAATGAGTATCTTGAACTGGTATGTACTGCGGGGATTTCTTGTTTCCTTTTCCATGGCTATTCTCATTCTGACCTTTGCCATGACCGGAGCCAATCTGATAAAAGTGCTTGATCTTATTTCTGAAGGTGCATCAGCATGGGCGTTTCTGCAATTCATGCTCTACATTCTGCCTATCGTGCTTACATTTACGATCCCGTGGGCAGTAATGGTGGGTGTCATGCAGGTTTTCGGAAGACTTTCCGCCGACAGCGAAATAACGGCCATGCGTGCCTGCGGAATTTCCATCATGCAGATCGTATCTCCTATCATGCTCGTAACTGTCCTTCTGACTGCGGTCTGTCTTTATCTGCAGGTCGAACTCGGACCTCCGCTGCAGGGAAAAGCACGCAGTCTGCTGAAAAATGCGGTCCTTGAACAGCCTCAATCCCTTTTTGAACCGGGACGGCAGATCACTTTTCAGAACACCCTGATCTACATCGACGACAAAGAACCTTCCGGCAGGCTGCGCGGTATCGATCTTTATGTTCTTTCCAGTACAAATTCCTATTCCCAGAATATTTCTGCAGATTACGGTGAAATCAAGGTTGACAGAGAAAAAAAATGTCTTACCTTCATCATGTATGACTGTATGATAGACAACAAACAGCCTGACAGTTCCGGTACTGTGGGCAGATTTTTCAGCAAGCGTTTTGAATTCAATTACGACTTCGGCAAACTTACCAACGCCCAAAGGCTGTGGATCCGCCCCAAACACATGAAATTGAGTGACCTTATGGCCCGCATACGCATGACTAAAGAACTGAATAAAGACACCACAGATCTTGAAGTGGAACTCAATCAGCGTATCGCATTTGCACTTTCGCCCATTGCCTTTCTGCTTTTGGGTCTGCCGCTGGCCATCCGCACCAACCGCCGGGAAACATCTGTGGGGTTGTTCCTGAGTGTCATTCTTGCCGGAACATTTTTCATGTCGATCATCATGTGTGAATCTCTGACCAATTTCCCCAGACTTTACCCGCAGTATCTCCTCTGGCTGCCCAACATCGTCTTTCAGACCCTCGGTGCAATAATGACCTATAAGATCTCAAGAAGGTAAAACGATCATGAACAGCGGATATTTGAAATTCATCCTGACACTTCTCACCGCAGCGGTCGCTGCAGCAGGATATTTTATAACCACCGCCCTGGACCGGGTCAGAGAATCCAATTATGCTCTGGCAGATCAGTTGAAAGAACTGAAACATGCTCCCATACCTGCTGCAGTCAAAGAAAAGCATACTGCAGTAAAATCTGAAACGGCCATAGCCAATAAAGAATTTTATTCTCCTGAAGCGGTTGCCGGCGGCAGAATGATACAGGCAACTGAGGCTGAAACCGGCAATCTCAATCCCCTGACTTCCAACGAAGCGATGGCTTCTGCTTTCAACAGTATCTGTTCAGCTTCGCTGGCAGAACGGAATTTCAGAAATCCGGAGCGTTTTGAACCGCTTCTTGCAGAAAGCTGGGAGATCTCTCCCGACCACAGATCCTACCGGATCAAACTGCGTAAAAATGTTTTCTGGCATGATTTCACAGATCCGGTAACAAAAAAAAGTCATAAGAAAAAAGAAGTTACTGCTTATGACTTCAAATTTTTTGTTGATACGGTAAAAAATAAAGATGTGAACTGTGCGCCATTACGGGTCTATTACCAGTATCTCGATAAGGTGGAGATCCATAACAAATATGAATTTACTGTCAAATGGAGCAAAGCATATTACGGTTCCAGAGCTTCCACTCTGGGCATGACTCCGCTGCCCCGTCATTTTTATGCACCTGATGGAAAATTTGACGGAAAAAGATTCAATGACGACCACTTGCGGAACCGGATGATCGTCGGTTGCGGACCGTACACACTTTTCAAATGGGAAAAGGGCAGAAAACTGATATTCCGCCGGAATAAAGATTATTTCGGCATCTCCTGCGGCGCAGCTCCGGCAATCGAATATCTGGTGTATGAAATAATCAAACATCCCAATACCCGTTTTCAGGCGTTGCTGGGCGGAGAACTTGACCGGCTCGCCCTGCTGCCTGACCAATATATCAAACGCACCGGCAGCCGGGAATTCAAAGACGGCACATTGCGCAAATTTGAATATCTGCTGCCCCAGTACAGCTACATCGGATACAATCAGAAAAATCCCCTGTTCCGGGATAAAAGAGTGCGTCAGGCTCTGACTATGCTGGTGGACAGAGAAAAAATCAGAAAAGAGATCTATCACGGTCTTGCAGAGATCGCGGTTTCGCCCTTCATGCCCGGAAGTGCCTTTGCGCCTCCGGAATTGAAACCGTGGCCGTTTGATCCCTCCGGAGCGCGGAAACTTCTCCACGCAGCCGGTTGGCGCGATACCGATGGTGACGGAATATTGGAAAAAGACGGCAAAAAATTCTCTTTTACCATGATGCAGATAACCAACAGTTCCATACAGCAGCGTCTGATGCCGATGCTCAAGGAATCCTTTGCCAAAGCAGGTATCGACATGAAGATCCGCAATGTGGAGTGGTCAGTCTATGTGCAAAATCTGAACAGCCGTAATTACGATGTCTGCTGTCTTGGCTGGTCAAGTTCTTTTGATCCGGATCTTTATCAGGTGTGGCATTCCTCCCAGATCGCCGGCGAAGGAAGCAATCACATAAGTTTCAGCAACCGTGAACTGGATAAACTGCTCGAAGAAATGCAGACTTGTTTTGATCTCGACCGCCGGATCGAACTGGCCCGCAGAACGGCCCGTCTGCTTCACGATGAACAACCTTATACCTTTTTGTTTTTCCCAAAATCACTGACTGCTCTTTCCGGCCGTTACAAAAATGTGCAGCTCTTTCCTTCGGGATTACCGGATCAGATCATGTATGTCCCGCGCGATGCCCGGAAAACCATGATGTAAATCCATGGAATATATATGTTTTTTTTTGAAAAAACAGTAAAGTGATGCTATATTATAAGGAGTGTACGATTTTTCCGTCGGTTCGGAAAATATCCATATCGTACAATAAACTACATAGGAGTTTTTTTCGCTGTGGAAAAAAAAGATGATGCCGACCTTCCATCTATCGACTGGGGGCGGGCCGACATGCTCATTGAGCTTGCCCTCAATGAAGACCTGGACACCGTGGGTGATGTGACGACCAATTCCATTATCCCGGAAGACATGGAAAGCCGTGCTGTACTGCGCTGCAAGACCGATGGGACTGTCGTCGCAGGATTGGCTGTCGCAGAACGGGTATTCAAACTTGTGGAACCCCGTTTGGAATTCAAAGTGTTTATTGAAGATGGCGAACTTTGTAATTCCGGAGATGAGATCGCTGCAGTATCCGGGCCGGTAAGGGGTATCCTTACAGGCGAACGGACTGCCTTGAACTTTCTCCAGCGTTTAAGCGGTATCGCCACTACGACCAATCGTTATGCCAAGGCTCTGGAGGGCAGCAAAACTGAACTCCTCGATACCAGAAAAACCACTCCCGGCTACCGGAATCTGGAAAAATATGCAGTGGCCGTAGGCGGCGGTTCCAATCACCGTATGGGACTTTTTGACCGGGTGATGATAAAAGACAATCACCGGGAACTTGCTGCGTTGGGCGGTGGCGAAAATGCCATCAGCTGGGCTGTCAAACAGGCCCGTCAGCGTTATCCTGAACTGGAAATAGAAGTGGAAGCTGACACCCTCGAAGAAGTCGCTCAGGCAGCAGAAGCCGGAGTCGAATATATTCTGCTCGACAATATGAGCAATGAGGAAATGGCCGAAGCTGTAAAAATTGTCAACGGACGCTCCAAAACTGAAGCCTCCGGCGGCATCACTATTGAAAGATTGGCTGAGATCGGCCGTATCGGAGTGGACTTTGTTTCTTCCGGTGCGCTGACCCATTCAGTAAAATCCGCAGATATCTCTCTGGATATCGAAATGTAAAACAGGGAAACAGTAAAGATATGATCGCTCAACTCTCAGGGATCCTGGCAGAAAGTTCTTTCACCGCATGCGTCATCGACTGCGGAGGTGTTGGATACGAGATATTGATACCGGTTTCAACCTTTGACAAACTGCCGCAGCCCGGAGAAAAAACGGTATTGAAGATCCATACTGCGGTACGCGAAGATGCGATCATTCTTTACGGTTTCGCCACAGATGAGGAACGCCGGCTTTTCCGGCTCCTCATCGAAGTTTCCGGCATCGGCGGAAAACTTGCGCTCAATGTGCTGAGTTCAACTTCTGTTACAGCCTTCTGTGCTGCAGTTGGTGCTTCTGATGTCAAAGCTCTTTCACGGATCAACGGCATCGGCAAAAGGACTGCCGAAAGAATAGTTGTTGAACTGCGTGACAAACTTAATTCCGGGCTCGGCGGCGATATCGCCATAGCGGCTGCAACTCCTGAAACTGCCTCAGCGGTAAATGATGTCGCTCTTGCGCTGGAACAGTTGGGATTCAAACGCGATGCCATTGACAAAGCCCTGAAAGCTCTGACGGCAGAATTACCCGAAGGCGAGATCGATGGCGAAAAACTCCTCCGCAATGCGATCCGTAAATTGAGCTTCTGACCTATGTCTTCAATTAAGTGCAAAGTAAAATTTCTGAAATTCACAGGTCTTCTGTTCATCATTCTCTTTGCGCTGCTCTATTCTCACGATGAAGTCGGCATGTCCGGTAACGAATCCGGCCGCTTTGCCACTATTCAGGCGATAGCAGAACAAGGGGTGTTTCATATTGAAACATGCAACTTCCGTACCGTCGACCGTACGATCAGGAACAATCATATTTATTATGACAAATTGCCATTCCTGCCCTTTGTACTTGCCGGAGTATATTATCCGCTGCACCGTTTCTGCGGCCTGAATTTTGTTGACAACTATCATTTTTCCATTTATCTGATAAATGTGCTTCTCGGTATCGGAGTCAATTCTCTGCTGTTTCTATGGCTTTTCAACCTTTTGCGCAGCGTAAAAAAGGGAAGTATTGAATGGAAATTCTTTCTAAGTATTTCCTGCGTGGCGGGCACATGGCTGCTTTCTTATTCCACCATGCTCAACAATCATACACCCGCGGCACTTGCGGTGCTTGGGCTGCTGATAGCTCTGAAACATTACAGCCGTGTCCCCCATTGGCAGAGTGCCATGCTGGCCGGAGCTGCAGCCGGAATAAGCGGCCTGCTTGAACTGCCATGCGGAGCATTTTCAGGTTCTGCAGCAGTTGCCGCCGTCCTGTTCTGCGCCCCGGCAGAAAAACGCCTTTCTCATGCCGCTGCAACTGCCGGAACCGGTGCACTCCTGCTTCTGGCTGGAGTGCTGCTGAATCTCCACGCCTACGGGACCTGGCTGCCTCTCTATTTCGGAAGCCACGGGGTAAAGGGAACTTTCGGAGTTGATTCAAACAGCAATATCTTTTATTACTGCTATCATATTTTCATCGGCGACCGGGGGATTTTTTCTCACATGCCTTTCCTGCTTCTCGGCTTTTGGGCATTGTTCACTTCAAAATTCAAATGGCATCGCATTGAATATATTTTTGCATCCGGTATCGCTGCGTACATGCTTTTTTATCTCACTTGTACCAATGAATTCGGCGGCCAAAGCTACGGATTCCGCTATTTTATACCGATCATACCGGTAATATGGTTCTGGGGAGCGCGTTTCGTGCTCACGCTTACCAGCTGCAAATGGAAAGCTCCTGTATTGGCAATAATCATACTTTGGGGCATAATCACCGCTCTGGCCGGAGCATATTTCCCATTTTGTCCCGGCAACGAGGGCGACCGGACACACAAAGCCAACTTCACCAGATATGTTTCTTCATTCGGAGGCAATCTGCTTTGCTGGAGCTATGAAAATCACCCCCAAAGCATGCTTACGGCAGAACTTATCAACCGCTACGGCCTCAAGCACAGTCTGTCATTCATGTACTGGTCCTATTTCCAGCGGAAAAAAATAGATATGCTGGCTCGGATGCAGCGGGATTTCCCGGAGTATTTTCCGGGCGGTAAAAAATAAGATCCATTTACCCAGGGAGTTATCATGAAATTCTGCACCCGTTTCTGTCTACTTCTTCTTTTGGCTGATACGCTGCTGCTGTGCGGCGCTGCTCCAAAGACAACTTCGCGTTTCAACCCCAAACCGGTAAGTCCGCGTTCTGTCAAAGTCGGAAAAGATCCCGTCCACATACTTGCACAGAAGGGCAAGGCATGCTGTGAAGTCGTCATTCCGCCCAAATCCTGTGCTGCTGTAAAATTCGCAGCCGCAGAACTGCAGACATATCTCGGCAAGATCACCAATTCCCAAATCCCTGCAGTTCCTGCCCCGACCGGAAAACGGACCGCTTTTATCCTCGGTGAACCCGGTGCAAAATTACTTGGTTTCGACCTGAAAAGCATCGACCGGGACGGCTATATCATCAAAAGCCGCGGCAAAAATATCATCATCGCCGGAACTGACAATCCCAGAGCAAATCCTGCAAAACGGGCAGATGCCTTTGAACGCGGCACCTTGTACGGTGTATATGAATTTCTGGAACGCTTCGGTGGAGTACGCTTCTATTTCCCCGGAGAAATGGGAACCGTAGTTCCCCTGAAAAAGGATTGGAGCATAGGAACGATCGACCTGATCGACCGTCCTGACAGCCAGCAGCGTACCACCTACTGCGTAGGTTTGAAATCCCTCGGCAACGGTAAGCTCAATATCCATGAAGGTATGACTGAAGCGGAAATCCGCCGTCTTTCCGCGTTGAGGATCCGTGAAAGTACGCTTTTCATCCCCAAATGTCATGGTCTTGCGGCGTTGAATCTGGTAAAGCGTTATGCCAAAAGCAAACCGGAATTTTTCGCCCTGCGTCCGGACGGCACAAGGCATGACGGTTCCAGAGTGATCCGCAGAGATGACCGCCACGGTCAGCTTTGTTTTTCCAACAACGAGCTGAGAGAAGTGGTATTTCAGGATGCCAAAGCGTTTCTTTCCGGCAAACCGGCCGCCGCCATCGGAAAAAAGTATTGGAACCGCAATTTTCAAAGCATGCCTTTTATAAATATCATGCCCAATGATGCGCTGTTCCAATGCAGCTGCAGCAGCTGCAAAAAGGTTTACGATTCCAAAGATCCCCTTGCCGCCAGCGATCATATCTGGAAATTCAAAACCTGGATAGCCCGGAAACTCCAACAGAAAAAGATCCCCGGCTTCGTCACCATGATGGCTTACGGCAGTTATAAGCCCATACCAACCATGGAGATCCCTGATAATGTGATAGTCATGCTGGCCCTGACCGGCCCGTGGAAAGAAAAAAATCCCGTTCAGCAGCAAGACATCGACCTGCTGAAAGCCTGGAACAAAAAACTCAACGCCAAAACGCATTTGTGGACATACACCACCAAGATCGGAAATGAGATACCTGATGTTCCCAGTTTTACACCACGCGCAACAGGTTCATTCTTCAAAAAAGTCGCGCCCTACACTTTCGGAGCATTCCTGGAATCTGAAACAGATTTCTGGATCTTCAACTCCATGAATTATTACATTTTCGGGAAAGTCCTCTGGGACAACAACACCGATGTCGATGCTCTCATCAAAGAACATTGCCGGTTGATGTATGGTCCTGCCGCTGCTGAAATGGAACAATTCTATGATGCCATTGAAAACCATTGGCTGAAAGATATCATGACCAATATCCGGGATACTCCCGTCGGCCCCAAAGTTGTGAAACCTTCCCAGTTCGATATCTGGGAAAAAATCTACGGCCCCACCGAAATAAAACGGATCAATGCCCTGTTGGACAAAGCGGAAAAACTCACCTTGCAAACCCCCATGGCCAATAAACGGGTGAAGTTCATGCGTAAGGAGTTATGGGGTCCCGTACTCAACGGTATGAAACGGTTCCACAAACAGAATAAGGATAAAGCCCTTTGGACAATTTATGCTGACAAAGCAGATTCCCCCATTGTCATCGACGGCAAACTCTCCGAAAAAGCATGGCAAAAAGCCGATACGGTCTGGATGATCCCTCGCCGCGGCGATACCGCAGAAGTCCATACCAGAGTAAAAATGCTCTGCGATGAAAAATATTTCTACATCGGCATCGAAAGCGATGAACCCCATACTGACAAGATGCTCTGCGCGCCCCGAAAATTTGATGAATTGAATATGTGGCAGGATAATCTTGTGGAACTTTTCTTCGCTGCCTCCCCCACATCAAAGACCATCTACCAAATCATGCTCACCAGCCGCGGCGATGTCTTCGACTCCCGTAATATTCCCGGCCTGATGGAAAAAAAGTGGAACAGCCGACTGCAGTACAAACCCGGAGTCATACCGGGCAGGATGTGGATCGCAGAAGTGAAGATACCCCGCAGCTCCATGCCGGATATCAAAGGAAATAATTTCGTGGTGAATTTCACCCGTGGCCGGGTACTGAATATGCCGGGAGCCGTCAAAGTTCCATATTATACCTGGAGTCCATTCCCCCGCAACCAGCG
This sequence comes from Lentisphaeria bacterium, assembly GCA_017504125.1. Classification (GTDB taxonomy): domain Bacteria; phylum Verrucomicrobiota; class Lentisphaeria; order Victivallales; family Victivallaceae; genus UBA1784. The sequence continues at coordinate 14,847 of JAFVRT010000372.1, read as the reverse complement.
GGCGGAAAACTGCGGGACCGCCATTATCGGAACCAAACCCGCATCCGGCTCCATAGTCAAAAACGGGGATTTCACCGCCGGAATAACCGGGAAGCGTTTTGCCGGTTCCTGGTACACCACCAGAGTGATCCACCTGGACAGAACCGTATACCGTACCTGCGGACAATCTGTCCGGCTCGAACCGGTCAAAGGTTCGAATCTGCTGCGGCAGATCATGGCCAAAAATACCTTCAAACCCAATACCCGTTACCGTTTGTCCTACTTTGTCAAGTTGGAAAATGTCAATGGCAAAGGAGATAAAGCCGGATCCGGTTTCAGTGCCATGATCCGTTTCGGCGGCAGCGGCAAATCCTGGTTCTATCCCACCCGGAGCGCGTTCCGCGGCACCATGTCATGGCGCAGATTGGAGTACGAATTCACCACTCCGGCTGATCCCGGTTCCAGAAACAATCCCTATCTTGAATTCCGTATTTCACTCCACGCCACCGGGAAAGCATGGGTGGATCATGTGGAAATAGTTGAAATCCCGCAAAAAAGAAAGTAAATCCGATGAAACGCTGCATAAAAATCCTGCTTTTTCCGGCAATTGCAGTTATCTTCTGCGGTTGCGCCATAAATTCCGTACGCCCGGTCCAACCGGAATATAAAGGTAAAAAACTAAAAACCGGATTCTATATCGATGACGGCAGCCGCGGCGGCGGCGTCATACATCTGGCAAGACTTCTCACCTACTCTCCCCAGATCGAACTTCATCTGCTCAAAGGCAAAGACCTGCGGGCAGGAAAACTCAAAGGACTCGATTTGCTGGTCATGCCGGGAGGCTCCAGCGCGCGGCAGATGAAATCAATGGGCCCTGAAGGGGTAAAGGCACTTCAGGAATTTGTCAGAAACGGCGGAGCCTATGTCGGTGTCTGCGCCGGGTTCCACATCACATTGAACCGTCCGGAACGCGCCGGGCTCATGCCGTATACATACCTGAAAGATGCGGTCGGCAATCAGGGCGATATTTACATCTCTCTCTCCAAAGAAGGCGGTAAACTGCTGAATATCCGTTCCGGCAGATACAATGTGCGCTATTCCCGCGGCCCCATTGCCGCTCCGGCTCAGTGGGAGAAAGGGGAATGCAAAACCTATGCCGTGTATGAAAGTTCCGTCAGTCCGCTGAAAAGGCCGTGGAAAAGTTTTGTAGGAACTCCTGCTCTCATTGCCGGAACTTACGGCAGGGGCAAGGTCATCGCCACAAGTTTCCATCCGGAATACAAAGTTTCCACATATGAGATCTTCAGCGGATGTGTCTACGCTGTAACCGGCGTGAAACTCACTCCGCAGATCCCGGTGAGCCGGTACCGTCCTTTACGCATCACCTACCACAACACTCCCGGAGCGCAGAAAAATACCGCCAGAGTGATCCGCGAAGTGATCGGACTTGAACGCTGTCCGGAGCTTTCTGTCCAGCTGGGCCTGAGCCATGAAATACTGCTTATTACCGATCTGCTCATTCTGCCGGATTGCACTCCGGCGGCGGCAGATTCTTTCATCAAAATCGACTGGCCCCGATTCATAACCGCCTTCATGGATAAAGGAGGCCGCGTTCTGGCCGTTGGAGAAAGTTGGAAAAAATTACCGGAACATCAGAATATGACCAGGATCTCAGCTTCTGATTGCGTAATAAAAGCAGCCCTTGAGATCGCCGCAGAGTAAAATTTGCAAACAGCACCTTGAAAAATCACTTTTTTGGTGCTATATTATGAAATTGTAATCTGTAACGACAGAAAAAACTGTCTTGTTGTCTTTAAAAACAAGGCTCACCATATCATCAGTAAAAAAATAAGGAAGATTTAGAGATGAAAAGAACTTTTCAGCCCTCCAATCGGCGTCGCAAACGCCGGATCGGTTTCTTTGCCCGCATGGCCACCCACGCCGGACGCATGGTCATCAAACGCCGTCGCCAGAAGGGCCGCAAGAGATTGACCGCCTGATCGGCTGCCTCCTGAATATTTTTCAAGGGAATGACTCTTGGCGCCCCGTATACTACGCTTGCGTAAAAACTCCAAATTGCAGCGCAAATCGGAGTTCGAACGCCTGAAAAGTGCGCCGTACCGTCGCGCAGGTTCTCTCATGGCGGTTTCAGTCGCCCCCGGAGAAGGAAGATTTGCACGATGCGGGGTCATTTGCAGCAGGAAATACAGCCTGTTGGCAGTAGAACGAAACAGAGCCCGCCGTCTGTTGTGGGAGAGTTTCCGGCTGCTGGGCGATCGCATTCTGCCCTGCCGGATGGTTCTGATCCCCAGACACCGGATGAAAAAGGCGACTCTGACAACAGTAATGCAGGAGCTGGAATCATTACTTGCTCCTGCAGGAGTTCTGACCACAGAAAATCCGGAAGTTCCTGCGGTATCGCCGCGGGAATCCTGATATTTCTCATAAAAATCTACCAGAAAGCTGTTTCGCCGCTTTTTCCGGGGTGCTGCAGATTTTATCCGACTTGTTCTCATTATGCTGTGGAGGCGTTGCGGGTTCATGGTTTGTTTCGCGGCATTGCGTTATCCGCATGGCGCATAATGCGCTGCCAACCCTGGTGCCGTGGCGGATATGATCCGGTGCCTCCACCCAAATCAGGAAGAAATAACAATGAAGTTTGACAAAGCACAACTCTTTGTGCTGATAGTCGGCGTTGCAATATTGCTCGCCTGGGATCCCGTATGCAAGTACATGGGTTGGTTCCAGGTTCCTGTTGATTCCCCCAAAAATGCAGAAGCTCCTGCAAAGTCTGCTTCTGCAAAAACTGACGCCGATGCACAAAAAAACAAAGTTTCCACACCTGTTTCCACTCCGAAAAAATCTGCGCTCCCGGCAACGGCGGCAAAACTCCGCCAGGTCAACCCCATGCGGCCGGTCGTTTTGCAAAACTCAGATATCAAACTGGTGATCGATCCGGTTTCAGCATCTGTCGCAGATATTGAAATTCTCAATTACAAGAGAGCCGACCGTAAAGGCAACATCCGTCTGCCCCAGAATTTGCGTAATTCTCTGACTTGGACCAGGATCGTTTCCGATCCTTTCGCTGCCCCGGAAGCAGTTACCAAAGTCGATGTCAGCAAAAAAGACAATGCCCTCAAGATAGTCCGTACTATTACCGCTGCGGACGGCAGCAGCATCCGCATGGAACATCAATGGAGCCTGGAAAAATCCGGCTGCCGTATTGCATGTAAACTGTTGGTCGCAAATGAATCAGACCGGACCCGCAACTTCAACGGATTCGGTTTTGCCGGCGGCAGTATGAGTTCCTGGGCCAAAGTTTCCGGAGATACAGTCCGTACTCCCTCACACCGTCTTGATTACATGACCGTCAAAGGAAAATTCAAAGATATTTCCGCTGACGACGATGAAGATGACTTCAAGAGTGCCGACGGCCAGCTTGCAGAATGGGCCGGAGTCAGCAACAAATATTTCTGCATCCTCCTTTCCGGTGCAGATCCCTTCACCCTCAAAACCAACCGTATATTCTTGACGGACGGCAAAGAAAGTACGCCTGTTACCGGAGCGGATGCAGTTCTGCCGCCCTTTTCTCTCGGCAAAGGCGAATCCAGGGAGTTCAATTTCAACGCTTACGCGGGCCCCAAGATCATTGATGCCCTCGAACACTTCAATCCGACAGCCGGCAGGGTGATGCATCTTGCCTGGGGTCCCTTGGACTATCTGGCCAGACTGTTGCTGTGGATCCTGGTCAAGATCCACAGTCTGGGACTTTCCTACGGTTGGAGCATCATTGTGCTTACCCTGATCGTACGCATACTTTTTTATCCGGCCACAGCCAAGGCCAATACCTCGATGAAAAAAATGCAGCAGGTCCAGCCCAAGCTCAAAGAGATCAAAGAACAGTATAAAGACAATCCCCAGCTGATGAATGCCAAGATGATGGAGCTTTACCGGACAGAAGGAGTCAATCCCTTCGGCGGCTGCCTGCCGCTGCTGCTCCAGCTGCCGGTTTTCATCGCTCTGTATACAACTTTGGACGGAGCTGTGGAGCTGCGTCAGGTTCCCTTCTGGTGGAGTCCGGATCTGGCCGGTCCCGATACTGTCTGCCACATCCCGCTTTATTTCTACAGTCTGCCGGTGAATCCTCTGGTGATAATCATGACTCTGCTCATGGTGTTCCAGCAGCATATCACCCCCATGGGCGGCGACCCCATGCAGAAGAAAATGATGATGTGGATGCCTGTGGTAATGCTGCTGCTTTTCTACGATCTGCCCTCCGGTCTTACTCTGTACTGGAGTGTCAGCAACATATTCAGTATAATACAGCTTCTCATTCAGAAAAGAAGCTCTGGAAATGCCGGAGCCAATGTCCCGGCCAAACAATAACTTTTTCACTTATCAGGAAATGCAATCATGTCTGAAGCAAATTTCGAAGAACAGAAGAAACGGATAGTGGATATACTGTCCACCATGTTCGCTTATCTCGGTCTCAATGGTGAATTCCGTCTGGAAAGCAAACCCAACAACCGTATCGGCGTCAAGATCAGCTCCAATGATGTCGGCCGCATCATCGGCCGCCGCGGTCAGACTCTGGAAAGTCTGCAGCTGGTTTTGAACCGTATCGTCGGCAGGGACGACAAGGAATTCCCGCTGGTGCTGCTGGATATCGACGGCTACGCCGACGGTGAACGCGCCCCCCGCAAAGAAGGTGATGAAGAAAGCAACGGCGAAGACCGTCCTCGCGGCGGATTCCGTCGCCGGGAACGGGAAGACCGCGAAGACGGCGGTCAGCGGTTGTCCAACCGGGAACAGTTGGAACGGCAGGCTCAGGATGCAGCCAAAGAAGTGAAACGCTGGGGCGATCCCATCAAACTTCCGGAAATGAATGCTCACGACCGCAGAATAATCCACCTTGCTCTCAAAGATGATCCCGAAGTGATGACTGAATCCGAAGGCGAAGGCGTCATGCGGCAGGTAGTGATCTCTCTGAAAAAGCAGGAACAGGAATAAATGTTTTCAACGCCGCATCCAATGCGGCGTTTTTTTATGCTATGAACGAAAGTACGACATTTGATTATCTGGTGATAGGAGATCCTGTGGCTCACAGCCGTTCTCCTCAAATGCAGAATGCCGCGTTTGAATACTACGGCATGGGGTCTCCTTACGGCAAACTCCGGGTCGATCCCGCCCGGATAGGGGAGTTTGTTGCCTTTGCCAGAGAAAATCTCAAAGGGGTAAATCTTACAGTTCCGCACAAACAGGTCGTACTGCCTTTTGTTGATGAGCTTTCCCCGCAGGCAGCAGTCTGTGAAAGTGTCAATACCTTGAAGATCGAAAATGGTAAAGTTTTCGGTTTTTCAACTGATGGAGCAGGTATTTCCGGTGCAATAAAAGAAAATTTCGGACTTGCCTTGAAAGATCTGCATGTCGTAATGCTGGGGGCCGGCGGAGCAGCGACCGCTATTGCATTTGAACTCGGCTGGAGCGGTACTGCTTCACTCACTATCGCCAACCGCAGTGTGGATAAAGCAGTTGCTCTGACTGAAAAAATAAAAAAGCATGCTCCGGGAGTGCAATTGGATGCCATCGCGCTGACAGACAGAAAAAAACTCGGTGCAGCCATTGAAAAAGCAGATCTGCTGCTTCAGGTAACAAGCCTGGGGCTTCATGCTGAAGATCCTGCTCCCATGGATCTTGAATTGCTGAAACTCAATCCGCATTTGCGGATATTTGATGCCATATATCATCCGACACCGATATTGAAATACGGCGCAGAGCTGGGTTTGCAGGTCGCTGACGGCAGAGAAATGCTGATTTGGCAGGGCGCAGCATCATTCGAGATATGGACCGGTAAAAAAGCTCCCGTGGAAATAATGCGGGAAGGATTCAAAAAAAACTGTTGAGGAATCATCATGTTGAAAGAACTTCCTTTATCCGCCTTTGACTGGTGGCAGAGAATCGGATTTGATTATCCGGTAGTTTGGATCTCAGGGATCTTTGCTGCGTTTGCTCTGGGAGCATGTCTGGGAAGTTTTCTCAATGTTTGTATCTGGCGCATCCCACGCGGCGAATCTGTTGTTACGGCCCCAAGTCATTGCACTTCCTGCGGAGCAGATATCCGCTGGTACGACAATCTGCCGGTAATAAGTTATCTGGTGCTGCGGGGCAGATGCCGCAAATGCGGCACGCCCTATTCCTGCCGTTATCTGGTGGTGGAACTCATTACCGGTATTCTTTTTACTGCGATATTATTCAAAGCAGGTTTTGCCAGACAGGTCCCGGCGGTGATACCGCTTTACTGGTGGTGCGTTCTTCTTGCCATAAGCTGTGCCTGGATCGATGCAAGATTCCGGATCATCCCTGATGCGCTGACATATCCGGCAATATTTTACGGTATCGTACTTCATGCCCTCATGCCCTCAGCCTGCGGCATGACTTCGGCGTTGTCAGGGGGGCTCTACGCGCTGCTTTCTGCACTGATCCCAGGTATACTGCTGTCTGTTTTCGCCATTATCGGGAACAAGTTGACCGGCAAAGATGTGCTGGGCTGGGGAGATGTAAAGTTCATTGCGGCATGCGGAGCCCTGCTTGGATTTCCAGGAGTACTGTTTGTGATCCTCGGAGGATCTTTATCCGGTACGCTTTACGGCATGATCCTGACTTTCAGGCGCGGCAAAAAACTCAGCCGCTGCACCATACCCTTCGGCCCATTCCTCGCCGGGGCAGCAGTAGTCTGGACTCTGGCCGGAAACTGGATCTGGCATTGGTATATTCTTATTTCAGCAAGATAATTTCACCATAAAACAAAAGGAGAAAAATTATGAGATTTATTATTGTAGCCCTCCTGCCTTTACTGTTGTCAGGAGGTGTAATGAAAAATGCATCTGAAACCCCGGCAAAACCGATCAAGGCAGTTGCTGCCGATCATATCAATCTGCAGCTTCCTCCTGCAGTATATGCAGTTCCCGGTGTGGAAATTTCAATCTATTTCGACAATATCGTCAATGTTATAAATCCTGACAATTATGTTTTTGATGTTACCTGTGCCAAGGGCCGCAATGACCGGAAACGCTGGCGTTACACCCCGGCTGCCGGTGAAAAAGGCTCCTTTGACTGGGAAGTCAAAGTTATTTCCGACAAAGGGATCGAAGCTGTCGGCAAAACAAAGATCATCGTTACTCCGGCTGATACCGGCAAAGGGAAAAACTTTGCTGTCCTTATTTTGGGCGACAGTCTTACCGCAGCCAGTATTTATCCCCAGCAGCTTTATGATCTGCTGACTGCCAACGGTCATCCCGGAGTAAAGTTTCTCGGCACCACCGGCAGAAAAACCTCTCTTGCCAAACATGAAGGTTACGGCGGCTGGGCATGGCATACTTTTATGACAAAAACCACTCCGACCAAAGCCAAACCCGGAAAAGTTTCTCCGATCTATTACCGCGCCAGTCCATTTATCTTTAACGGTAAATTCAGCCTTGCCCAATATCTGAAAAAATATCATAAGGGTATCGTTCCGGATTTCATCACCATTCAGCTCGGTGTCAACGATGTCTTCGCTGCAACTGATGCCAATCAGAAAAGAGTCATCGACGGGATCCTTGTTAATGCAGACAAACTGATTGCCGCTTTACGCAAAGATGCTCCCGATGCCGTTATCGGTGTGGGGCTGGTTACCGCCGGAGCCAAAACTCAGGATGCTTTCGGAGCCAACTACAAATGCGGTCAAACCCGCTGGCAGTATAAGAAAAATCAGCATGCACTCAATGCTGCCATGCTGAAAAAATTCGTCAATTATCCTGATAAAAAAGTTTTCATCATCCCCACCAATGTAAATCTGGATTGTGAAAATAACTTCCCGGTCAGAAATGAGTTGATTTCCGGAGTAAGTTTCAAAGATAAACGCCATCGTATCGTCAGACAGAATAATGGAGTCCATCCTGCCGTGGCAGGATACCATCAGATGGGCGATACTTTCTATTGCTGGATAAAGTACCAGCTTTCCAAATAAAGGTTTTCTGCGGTCATGGCTTCCTGGATAATCCCGACTCTGCTTTCAGCATTTTTCCTCGGCATATACGATGTGTGCAAAAAGCATGCCGTGCGGGAAAACTCCGTTATGCCGGTACTTTTTTTCTCTACTCTGGCCGGTTCTCTCTGCTTTGTCGCGATAAGTGCTGTCAGGGGAAACATTTCCTCGCTGCAATGGGGGAATCATGTTCTCATTCTTGTCGCATTGAAATCCATACTGGTCGCGACCAGCTGGGCTCTTGTTTATTACGGCATGCGGGAGCTGCCGATTTCAATTGCGGCACCGCTGCGTTCATCTTCTCCCATGTGGAGCGTGATCGGAGCCATAATCATCTTCGGTGAAATGCCTCACGGTCTGCAATGGCTGGGAATGGTGATAATATTCGGCGGCACACTCGCTTTTGCCATGATCGGAAAAAAAGAAAATTTTTCCTGGCACTCAAAAGGATTTATTTTTATTTTCACAGCCACTTTGCTGGGCGCGGCTTCTGCCATCTATGATAAATTTCTGCTGGCGACAGAAAAGATACCTCCTGCCACTTTACAGTTCCATTTTTCCTGGATGCTGGTGGCAGTCATCGGAATTGCCCTGCTGATACGCGTTCTTTTTTTCAAACCCTCCGGTAAATTCCATTGGCGATGGAGCATTCCCGCCACCGGGATCCTGCTCATCATTACCGACCTGCTGTATTTTTATGCGCTGAGTCTGCCGGATGCCCAGATTTCCATACTTTCTCCTTTGCGTCGTTCGAGTGTGATCGCGGCATTCATCATAGGCGGAGGCCTGTTCCATGAAAAACTGCTTCTGCCCAAAGCTGCGGCCCTGGCAATAATACTTATCGGTGTGGTACTTCTGACATTATGCAGTTGAAATTACATCTTTTCATTTTTTGTGTTTCTCTGCCGTTTCTCTGCAGCGCAGCCAATCTGCTGCCGGAATGGGAAAAAGCAGCTGTTGAAAAAGGTATATACCAACTTCCTAACTGGAGATCTTCCGACTGGGGGGGGCGTCGTTCATCCCCGGCAAACCCGGTGATCCGGCGCAAGAAAATCTTCAGTATCGAAGGAAAAATTGCCGTTACCCTTGAAAGTTCCCCCAACCGGGAAAATATAAACATGTTCTACCGGACTCTGAAGATCCCCGGTAAAAAGAAAAGCCGTTACCGTTTATCTCTGAAAATCCGTACAGAAAGTCCCCGGCCTGTGCTGACGACTTTGCGCCTGTTCAGTTCCAGCCGGGGATATGCCAGCACCAGCCGTCTGATAACTCCCGGACCGGAGTGGCAGCAGGAGCTTCTTGAATTGACTGTACCGCCGGGAAACAGCAATCTTAATATCCGTCTGACGCTTCATGGCAGCGGCAAGATCACGATCACAGAATGCCGTCTGACAGAAATATCTCTGCCGCCTGTTCCGGAATTGAAACTAACCCCGGACGCTCCTGCCGTCATTCTGCAGCAAAAGAATCCTTCTGAAGTAGTTTTCAATACTCCGCCCGGAATCAGTATCCCGTCCGGCAGCAGAATAATCATCACTCTGCCGTGGGGGATCAGGCTTCTCAATACTTATCCGGGCGAACTTGGAAAAATCAGTCTGATTCCTAAAAAACAGATCACTTATGAAATAAAATTTTCCAAATGGCGGTCCAGGTCACTATTTCTCGCTCTTGCTTCGGATCTTGATGTTTCTGCCGGAGATCTTTCCGGTTCGATCCATATTGAACATGACGGCCGGAAAAGTGAAACTGTACTCTTTCCATTGAAAATAATGAAAGACATCGAAGCTGTTGCTCCCCGCAATTTTCTTATCGGCATTCCCGGCAGATTGACTCTCAGCACTTTGGATGGTTCTTATGAATCAGAACTTTCCCGTCTGCGAAGCGGAGCAAATATTTTCACATTCAACTATATTCCGATCCCTCCCTCCCGTATGCGCAATGCCAGAATAAGCCATTATCCATGGTTCACGCTGCCGCCGGTCAAACCGGAAAAACATTGCAATTATGCCAAGCTGCGGGATGAATCATTTTGGAGCACCCATTTTCTGCCCCATTTGCGGAGAAATGTACTGCGTCAGAGTAAAACACCTGCTGCCCTGTTGTGCGACTACAGATTGGGACAGGGACGGGCAATAGATTGCCTATGCGCTCTGTGCAGAGCTGAACTGGCTGACTTTGCCCCTGCGCTGCCGCGACGGAATGTCATGAATTACTCCAACGGCATGCTGGTATCCAGATTCCGTAGAGATGTGGCAAAGTTCCGCAAAGCACGACTCGATGCTTTACGGGAAGCCGCCTTGCACCATTTGCCTGTGGGCGGCAAGGGATTTTCCCGCCGTCCCCTGATGCTGCCGGTATTCACAAGTTTCACCCAATTCCACAAAGAAACTCTGGAAAATCTGGATCGGGCCGTGATAGATCTCTCATACGGATTGCATCTGCCCAACGGAGAAAAATACAATGCAGCAGTAAATTTCTCATTCAACCGCCAACTGCGGCAGCAATGCCGTAAAGCCAATCCCTACTGCAAAGTGCTTCTGCGCCAGATCCCCAGACTGCGGTATATCACGCCGGAAATACTTGGATTTGAGATTATCAACGCCATCATAAACGGTTATGCAGGGATTCTTCTTGAAGTGCCTTCCCACAGCAGCTATCCTTTTCATGCAGCCATCGCAGAAAGTGCCGGGGTCATCCGGGATCATGAAAAATTTTTACGCAGCAGAGAAGTTCTCAAACACTCCTGGCACTTGACACAACAGCCGCAGCTTATCAAGCTGCCTCCCGTGCCGGATAACAGAAACTACCCCATGGATCTGCCGGAACAATTTGCCGCGCTTCAGCTGAAAGTATGGAAATACGGCAATGAAACTCTTGTGGGTATCGGAAATTTTTCTGACTCTCCGCAGCAAACCGGACTGTCATCATCAGCTGTTCCTCTTACCTGGCGGGGCGTGATCGACGGACAAAGTGTTGATTTCCGCACTCTGAAACAGGGGATCAGGGTAACTCTGAAGCCATACAGTTGGCAATTTTTCCATTTCCGCGGCATTTGATCTGTTTTTTCCTTCAAAAAAAACATGCACTCCGGTAAAACGGAGTGCATGTTCTGTTTTTATGTGCGCTATGCGCGAGCTGATGTAAAAATTACATCATGCCGCCCATGCCGCCCATTCCGCCCATGCCGCCGCCGGCAGGCATGGCAGGTTCTTTTTCTTCCTTGATGTCAGTGATGAGGCACTCGGTGGTGAGCATCAAGCTGGCAACGCTGGAAGCGTTCTGCAGAGCAGTACGGACAACCTTTGCGGGGTCGATGATACCGGCCTTGACCATATCGGTATAGGTTCCGGTGGCGCAGTCAAAACCTTCGTTTCCGGAAGCGGCTTTGACCTTTTCGACGACAACGCTGCCTTCATAACCGCCGTTGGTAGCGATCTGACGCAGGGGTTCTTCGATAGCGCGGGCGATGATGGCAGCACCGATAGCCTGATCACCGGAAAGCTGCAGACCGCTCAGCTTGGCAGCAGCGCGGATCAGAGCAGTACCGCCGCCGGGGACGATACCTTCGTCAACAGCAGCGCGGGTGGCGTGCAGAGCGTCATCGACGCGGTCTTTCTTTTCTTTCATTTCAGTTTCAGTAGCAGCACCGACGCTGATCACGGCAACACCGCCGGCCAGCTTGGCAAGACGCTCCTGAAGTTTTTCGCGGTCATAGTCGCTGGTGGTTTCAGCGATTTCGCGACGGATCTGAGCAACGCGGCCCATGATGGCTTCCTTGGTTCCGGCTCCTTCCACAATGGTGGTGTTTTCTTTGGTGATGGTAACGCGTTTGGCTTTACCGAGCTGGTCGATGGTAACATTTTCCAGCTTGATACCGAGATCTTCGGTGATGCAGGTTCCGCCGGTCAGGATAGCGATATCCTGCAGCATGGCTTTGCGGCGGTCGCCAAAGCCGGGAGCCTTGACAGCGCAGATATTCAGGATGCCGCGCATCTTGTTGACCACGAGAGTAGCCAGAGCTTCGCCTTCAACATCTTCAGCGATGATGAGGAGGGGCTTGGATTCCTTGGCAACAGCCTGCAGCAGAGGCAGCAGATCGTTGAGGTTGCTGATTTTCTTTTCGTGGATCAGCAGATAGCAGTCATCGAGAGCAGCTTCCATGGTTTCGGCATTGGTGACGAAGTAGGGTGAAAGATATCCCTTGTCGAACTGCATACCTTCGACGACATCGAGAGTGGTTTCCAGAGTTTTGGCTTCTTCGACGGTGATGGTTCCGTCCTGACCGACCTTTTCCATGGCTTCAGCGATAATGTTGCCGATGGTGGCATCGCTGTTGGCGGAAATGGTAGCGACCTGAGCGACTTTGTCGCTGACGCCGACGCTGATGGCGGCCAGTTCTTTGACCACGACTTCAACGGCCTTTTCGATACCGCGTTTCAGTTCCATGGGGTTGGAACCGGCGGTAACATTTTTCAGACCTTCACGGTAGATAGCTTCAGCCAGAACGGTGGCAGTAGTGGTTCCGTCACCGGCGATATCATTGGTCTTGCTGGCGACTTCTTTGACCATCTGGGCACCCATATTGGCATAGGGGCACTGGAGTTCGATTTCCTTGGCGACGCTGACGCCGTCTTTGGTGATCTGGGGGGAGCCGAATTTCTTGTCGAGAACGACGTTGCGGCCTTTGGGGCCCAGAGTGGCTTTGACGGCCTTGGCGAGCAAGGTCACGCCTTCGAGGATGCCGCGGCGGGCTTCATCAGAAAAAACAAGTTGTTTAGCCATAATATATATTCTCCTTAAATAAAAGCTTTTTTCTCAAGAGTTCAGCCGACGATGGCGAGGATGTCATCCTGGTTGACGACTTTGTATTCCTTGTCACCGACTTTGACTTCGGTGCCGCCGTAACGGCTGGTCAGAACGATATCACCGACTTTGACGTCAAAGGGGATCTTGTTGCCGTTTTCGTCGTTTTTGCCGGTACCGAGGGCGACGACGCGGAATTCCTGGGGTTTTTCCTGTGCAGCATCGGGAATGAAGATACCGCCCTTCATCTGCTCTTTGTTTTCGCAGAGTTCCAGCAGGACGCGATCGCCGAGGGGTTGAATGTTAGCCATTTTTTATTCTCCTTAATTATTTGTTATGGGACTTTTCCCGTTAAACTGTTTTGAACTTGAGTCCGCAGAGTTTTCTATGCGGACTCAAGGATCGTTTTGTTTCTTACTTGACCACTTCAGCGTCGATCACGTCATCACCGTCGGTTTTTTTGCCGCTGCCGGCTTCGCCCTGGGGCGGAGGAGTGGCACCGCCTGCGGCTCCGGCAGCCTGCTGCTGGGCGTAAACAGCTTCACCCATTTTCATAGCCAGCTGTTCAAGTTCCTGCATCTTGGCTTTCATACCTTCGGTGTTGTCGTTCTTGATCTCGTTTTTGAGAGCTTCAAGTTTGGTTTCCAGTTCGCTCTTGACTTCAGCGGGGACCTTGTCGCCGAATTCATTGATCTGTTTTTCCAGCTGATAGACCATAGAATCGGCACGGTTTTTGGTTTCGACCTTGTCTTTGAGAGCCTTGTCTTCATCGGCGTGAGCTTTGGCTTCGTTGACCATCTTTTCGATTTCAGCGTCGCTCAAACCGCTGGAAGCGGTAATGGTGATGTTCTGTTCTTTGCCGGTGCCTTTATCTTTGGCGGTGACGTGCAGAATACCGTTGGCGTCGATGTCAAAGGTCACTTCGATCTGGGGAACGCCCCGGGGAGCGGGAGCGATACCGTCGAGTTTGAAGATACCCAGCTGTTTGTTGGCATTGGCCATTTCACGTTCACCCTGAAGCACACGGACATCCACAGCGGGCTGATTGTCGCTGGCGGTGGAAAAGATTTCGCTCTTGCGGGTGGGGATGGTGGTGTTGCGTTCGATGAGCTTGGTCATCACGCCGCCCATAGTTTCGATACCCAGAGAGAGGGGAGTCACGTCGAGGAGCAGCACGTCATTGACTTCACCGCCCAGCACACCGCCCTGGATGGCGGCACCTGCGGCCACGACTTCATCGGGGTTGACGCCCTTGTTGGGTTCCTTGCCGAAAATGTTTCTGGCAGTTTCCTGAACTTTGGGCATACGGGTCATACCGCCCACGAGGATGACTTCTTTCACATCAGCGGTGCTGACGTCGGCATCTTTCATACAGTTGACGCAGGGGATGCGGGTCCGTTCAAGCAAGGGATCGCAGAGCTGTTCCAGTTTGGAGCGGCTGAGGGTCATATTCATATGGACGGGGCCGGAAGCGTTCATTGTGATGAAGGGCAGGTTGATATCGGAGCTCATTGAGCTTGAAAGTTCGCATTTGGCCTTTTCGGCGGCTTCTTTCAAACGCTGGAGAGCCTGAGCATCGGCCCGCAGGTCGACACCGTTTTCTTTCTGGAATTCATCAGCGAGATAGTTGATGATGAGCAAGTCAAAGTCGTCACCGCCCAGCATTGTATCGCCGTTGGTAGCTTTCACTTCAAAGACGCCGTCGCCCAGTTCCAGGGTTGAAATATCAAAGGTGCCGCCGCCCAGGTCGTAGACTGCGATGGTTTCGTCGCTTTTCTTGTCCAGACCGTAAGCCAGAGCGGCTGCGGTCGGTTCGTTGATGATGCGGAGCACTTCGAGACCGGCGATCTTACCGGCATCTTTGGTGGCCTGACGCTGGCTGTCGTTGAAGTAGGCAGGCACAGTGATGACGGCCTGGGTAATGGTTTCGCCCAGGAATGCTTCTGCATCGGTTTTGAGTTTCTGCAGGATCATAGCAGAGATTTCCGGAGGTGAATAGCTCCGGTCGCCCACCTGAACGTGAGCATCGCCGTTGGCGG
>JAFVRT010000371.1 GCA_017504125.1 Lentisphaeria bacterium | reverse complement strand
GTGATCGTGTTTACGGCAAAGAAGGAAGTTTTTCACCTGCCCATGGGCAGGTGAAGCTGTACAGCTTCACCTTAATAGAGCTTCTTGTTGTAATTGCTATCATCGCAATTCTTGCCGCTATGCTTTTGCCTGCTTTGCAGCAGGCGCGGGCCAGAGGCATGGCTGCTGATTGCACGGGTCGACTTAAACAAATCGGCGTGGCAGTTACGGCATACAGCAATGATAATCAGGAGTATTTTCCCGGTCGTACCGACAGTATTGCTCCCTTTTTCCGTGAGATGAGTCCCTATATCGGCAACACGACGAGTAAATATGATCTGAACTCCCACAAAGTTTATCTTTGTCCTGCGGATTATCTCAGGATCAACAACCAAAAAACTTCGGCAGACTATAAGTTTTCTTATGCTCAGAATAACAACATGATCCATCTTGATCCCGGTAATTACGATGCCAACTACTATACCAACTACAACGGGAACTGGGGCAAAGTTACCAAGATACCGCAGCCGGGATCAAAACTTTACATGGCAGACGGTTATCACCCCAGCAGCTGGCCGATAGGACTCAATTACAGTTCTTTCCCTTTCAAGGAAAATTCTCTGCCGACAGAAACTGGTGTCGAGTTCCGTCATAATGGTTCTGCCAACGGGTTGTGGGCAGATTTTCATGTGTCTTCAGCCAGATTTCATCAATGGAAACATCAGCGGCAACTGGTAAGTCCCTGTAAAGAAATCTGGTAAAATGGAGAAAAGAAAAATGAGTGTCAAAGTATTGCCGTCAGCACAGCATCTTGAATGGGCCGATCAGGAAATAGGAGTGATAATCCATCAGGATCTGCAGGTTTATGAACATGGGTATTATTTCCGGGATAATTGGGACTATACTCCTTCGCCGGAAGTTTTCAACCCCTCAGAACTCAATACCGATCAATGGCTTGAAGCCGCTGTCAATCTCGGTGCGCGATATGCGGTGCTGGTGGCAAAACATTGTTCCGGATTTTCCCTGTGGCCGACAAAGGCGCATGATTACAGTGTCGCTTCATCGCCATGGAAAAACGGCAAAGGTGATGTGGTCGCTGAATTTATCAAATCCTGCCATAAATACGGTGTGAAACCGGGGATCTATGCTTCATGCTGCAACAATGCCAAGTACAAATTCGGATGGGGAAGGTTGATCGACGGGCCTGATCCGGCAAGACATCGTGCATACATTGACATGATGAAAACTCAGCTTACGGAACTCTGGAGTAATTACGGCGAACTTTTTGAGGTCTGGTTCGATGGCGGTTTCCCGGAGGATGGCGGAGATGAAATAGTTGAACTGCTGTGCAAACTTCAGCCGCAGGCTATAGCGTTTCAAGGCGATCCGCGCCGCCACCATTGTGTGCGCTGGGTAGGCAATGAACGGGCTGTAGCCCCATATCCCTGTCACGGAGCAGCCAACGAAATGGGGGCTTTTGACGGCGAAACTGAATTTGAATTGCAGCCATGTTTTTACGGCAGTCTGAAAGGAAAATTCTGGATGCCGGGAGAAGCCGATATGCCCAACCGTGATCAATGGGCTGCCTGTCAGGGGGGATGGTTCTGGCGTCCCGGAGAAGATCATACGCTTTATCCGCCGGAATATCTTTTGGAACGCTATTTTACGAGTGTCGGACGGAATTGCAATTTTCTGCTTGGTATGGTCATTGACAACCGGGGATTGGTTCCTGATGCGGATTTTGAACAATTCAAGCGCACAGGTGATTTGATCCGCAATGCATTCAAAACCCGTCTTGGCGGGTGTTCCGGAAAAGGTTTTGAATTGGAGTTTGAAGTACCGGACGGCGCAAAGACCACATTGATATCCTTGTCGGAAGAAATTTCCAAAGGTGAAAATGTTACATGTTTTACAGTTTACGGTTTTGACGGTGAACATTACCGCTTTGTTGCCACCGGTTCTTCCATAGGGCACAAACATCTCATTCCGGTAGAGCCGTGTTCATTCCGCAAGTGGAAGGTTGTGGTCCACGAAAATATTCAGGGTGAGATCCCTGAATTCAGAGATTTTTCAGCTTATTCTTCACTGTAGATCCGGATTTTTTCCCGTACACCACATGGCAAGCAGTACGGCTGAAACCGCCGCTGTAGCTTTGGTTACGAGCATGGGGAAAAGCAGCTCCGGAGCAATTGCTCCGCAGTAGGCCAGATGATCGCCTATCATGAATGCTCCGGAAGACATGAAAACACAGTTGAGAAGTTTGCCGCGGGGATCCATGTCTTTTATCATGGAAAGTGTGGGAATGGAGTTTGCCAATGTGGTCATGAATCCCATGACCGACATTTCATTGATCTTGAGCAGAGAAGCTGTTTTCAGCAGCCACTTGCGGAATATTCTGGAAAATATCTCCATAAAAACATAGACTCCGGCAAGCAGCACCACTATGGAACCTATCACCTTGAAGGCTTCAGCAATGGGGACGATGCCGGGTATCTTTATGCCTGAAAACTCCATGAAAACTGCTGCGGAGATCCCAAACATGGCGGCAGCTTCCATTAATTTGGCGAACCTCTCAATACCTTGACCAGCTGTTCCGGTACCAGCCACAGCAGCAATGCCGCGATCCCTGAAAGCAGCAGCAGCGGCGGCATCTGGTGCAATATAAATCTGATATTGTAACCGGCGCATAACGCTCCTGCAAACAATCCCGCAGGAACGGTGATGATCCCGTACATGAGCCCCTTGAAATAATAGGGCCGGTCGCTTTTTTTCATGATCTGCACCACGAGCGGCATGCAGATGACATTGACTCCGATCACCGAACC
>JAFVRT010000370.1 GCA_017504125.1 Lentisphaeria bacterium | reverse complement strand
CTTGTTTTCGTTAAACAGGTTCCGGATACCCAGAATATTACCGGAGATGCAATGACTCCGGAAGGTACCGTGAACCGCGCCGCACTTCCGGCGATATTCAATCCGGAAGATCTTAATGCGCTGGAGCTTGCGCTTCAGCTCAAAGAACGCTACGGGGTCCATGTTACCGTGGCTACAATGGGTATGCCTGCTGCTGCTGAGGTCCTCAGAGCTTCTCTGTATCGCGGTGCAGACCGGGCGATTCTGCTTACCGACCGGGCTCTTGCCGGTGCCGATACTCTGGCAACCAGCTACGCATTGAGCTGCTGTGTCAAAAAGCTCGGAGATATCGATCTCGTACTGTGCGGCCGTCAGGCGATTGACGGAGATACCGCTCAGGTTGGTCCTCAGATCGCTGAAAAACTTGCCATCCCGCAGCTTTGCTATGTGGAAGAAGTCAAAGAACTCAAGGATAAAACCATTACAGTACGCCGTGCTATCGAAGGCGGTTACGAAGTGTTGAGCGCACCGCTTCCGGCTCTGCTCACCGTGATCGATGCCAACGATCCACGTCCCATGAATGCCCACAATATCATGCGTTTCAAACACGCCCGGACCAAAAGCGAAGTTGCCCGTCCCGCAGGCAAGACCCCGCTGACTCAGGAAGAAGCTGCTGTAAAGACTGCTGAGTTGGAACGCGCTGGATTGCTGATAGATGAGTGGAGTGCCGCCGATGTGAATGCGGCTCCTGACCGTATCGGCTTTGCCGGTTCTCCCACCAAGGTAAAACAGGTGATGAGTGTTATTCTCACCGCCAGTGAAGCCAAACAGGTCGAACCGACTGCAGAGGGTATCAATGAACTTATCCATGAACTGATTACCGACCATACTCTGGGGTGATGATATGAGCGAAAAAAGAGGAAATGTCTGGGTTTTTGTTGAACAGGAATCCGGTAAAATAGCATCGGTCAGCCTGCAGCTGATCAGCAAAGGACGGGAACTTGCCGACCGTCTTGGTGTCAAACTTGAAGCTGTGTTTCTCGGCGATAAGCTCGAAAGCGCAGTACCTGAACTTTATCACTACGGCTGCGACAAGGTTTTTCTGGCTGAAGATCCCCGTTTGGAACCCTTCACCGTATTGCCTTACGCCAAGGTGATAATGGATCTTATCCGTGCCCATAAGCCCAATATCCTTCTTTTCGGAGCAACTCTGAAGGGCAGGGAACTGGCTCCCCGCGTGGCATCAGAAAAACTTGCCGGTCTTACCGCAGACTGTACAGATCTTCAGATCGATGATTTTGAAGACAAGAAAAACGGCAAGAGCTATACTGACAAACTTATGCAGATCCGTCCTGCTTTCGGCGGCAATATCATTGCCACGATCGTCAACACCTGGGATGATCCCCAGATGGTTACTGTCCGCGAAGGCGTCATGAAACTCGGCGAACCTGATAATACCCGTACCGGAGAACTGGAACGCGTGGATGTTCAACTTTCGGATGCAGAAACTGTTATCAAAGTTCTTGAGCGAGTCCGGGCCGACAAGGAAGTCGATCTTCAGGGGGCTCAGATCATCGTAGCAGGCGGTTACGGTGTCGGATCCAAAGAAAATTTCAAGCTGATCTACGACCTGGCTGAAGCTCTCGGCGGCGAAGTCGGTGCTTCCCGTGCCGCTGTCGATGCCGGCTGGATCTCTCATGATCATCAGATCGGTCAGACCGGTGTAACAGTCCGTCCCAGACTTTACATTGCCTGTGGTATTTCCGGTTCCATTCAGCACCGTGCAGGTATGGCAGAATCTAAAAAGATCATTGCCATAAACACCGATCCCGGCGCACCTATTTTCAGCTGTGCCCACTATGCGATCGTCGGCGATCTCAACACCGTGATCCCGCAGATGATCAAAGCCTTTAAATCCAAGCAGTAAGGAGCTTTTTCACCATGGGAAACTTCTATTCCGATAACCGTGATCTCGTATTCACGCTGAAAAATCTCGACCTCTCTGAAGCAGTCGGGATGCTTGAAGAAAATTACAGCTGCGCGGCAAAATTCCCCGGAGCTCCGGTGGATTTTGCTGATGCTCTCGATAACTATGACCGTGTTTTGAGCGTAGTCGGCGAAGTTACATCTGATCGTATCGCCCCCCGCTCACGCGATGTAGATATGCGCGGAGCAAAATTTGCTGACGGCGTTGTGACCTATGATCCTCTGACCGTTCAGAACCTCAAGGATCTGGCGAATGCCGGAGTTATGGGGGTAATGCTGCCTCATCAGTACGGCGGCCTCAACTTCCCTGTTTCAGTTTACACTATGATGACCGAAATGGTGTCCCGTGCGGATGCTTCTCTGCAGAACATTTTCGGACTGCAGGACATCGCAGAAACCATCTGCGTTTTCGGTGATGATGCACAAAAAGAAGCCTATCTGCCCCGGTTTGCCACTGGTGAATTTGACGGAGCCATGGATTTGACTGAACCTGATTACGGTTCAGATCTCCCCGGAGTGCGTCTGCGCGCATGGCAGGATGCCGACGGCAACTGGTTCCTCAACGGAATGAAGCGTTTCATCACCAACGGCTGCGCTCAGGTGCACCTGGTTCTGGCCCGTTCCGAAGAAGGTACTTCCGATGCCCGCGGACTTTCCATGTTCATCGCCGAAAAGTGTCCTCAGCTGGTCGTCCGCCGTATCGAGGATAAAATGGGTATCCATGGTGTGGCAACCTGTGAATTGCAGTACAATGATGTGCCCGCACAGCTGGTCGGCCAGCGCCGCATGGGACTTATCCGTTATGTCATGAGTCTGATGAATGGTGCCCGCGTAGCTATCAGCGCACAGGCTGTCGGTATTGCCGAAGCGGCTTACCGTGAAGCCCGCAAATATGCCGCTGAACGCGAACAGTTCAAGAGTACGATCGACAAGTTTCCTGCGATTTACTCCATGTTGAGTTCCATGAAGTGCAAACTTACGGCTTCACGCGCACTTCTTTACGAAACCACCCGGATCGTTGACCTTCGCAATGTTTACACTCACATTGTCGAACATGGTACTCCGACTCCTGAACAGCGTCAGCTCAAGAAATATTACGAGCGTGTCGCTGCCCAGTTGACCCCCATGTGCAAAGCGATGTGTACAGAAAGTGCCAACCAGATCGCTTACGACACGATCCAGATCCACGGCGGAACCGGTTATATGCGCGATTTCAATGCTGAGCGTTATTATCGCGATGCCCGAATCACCAATATTTACGAAGGAACTACTCAGCTTCAGGTGGTTGCCGCTATCGGCGGCGTGATCCAGCGTCATCTCGACACCAGGATCGCTGAAGTTGCTGCAGAAGTTGCCGGTGAAAAACTGGTAGCCCTCAAAGATCAGCTGATGCAGCTCCTTGAAAAACAGCACGAAGCTGTTAAATTTGTTTCCGCCAAAAAGAACCCGGCTTACCATGATCTCATGGCCCGTAATCTGGTTGAAATGGAAACAGTCATCTTCGTTGGACTTCTGCTGCTCCGCGATGCAACAAAGTGCGAAGACCGCGCTGCGGTTGCAGAACGCTATGTCCTCAACGGGATCCACGATTTCAATCAGCGTTACGCTCAGGTTATTTCCGGCGACGACACTCTGATTGAAAACAATCGCGATATCATTGATTATTGAGAAAGGGGTTTTTTCCAGATGAACAACGATTACCTTGCTCGTGCAAAAGAGCGTATTCCTGATCCGCAGATATTGTCCGTGGTTGCTGCCAAACGGGCCCGTCAGTTGGCTCTGGGAGCCCGTCCCATGGTCAAGTGCGATTCCAAACAGCTCCTCGATACTGCTCTGCTCGAAATCGCTGAAGGGCTTCTGAGCTACGAATTCGCAGACGAAAATCCTGTGGAAGAAACTGTCGAAGCAGAAGACGCTGAAACTCAGGAATAAATTTTATGAACAATACTCCTGTTGCTGTTGTAATGGGAAGCAAAAGCGACCTGGACATCGTCCAGGGCGCTTTTGACATTCTCGACAAGTTCGGTGTTAAATTTACCGCCAGAGTACTTTCTGCCCACAGAACTCCGGCAGAAGCTGCCGTGTTTGCGGCTTCTGCAGAAGAAAATGGCTTCAAAGTCATTATTTGTGCTGCCGGCATGGCTGCGCACCTTGGCGGAGTTATTGCCGCTCATACTGTGCTCCCGGTTGTAGGGATCCCGGTAGCATCAGCACCTTTTAATGGTATTGATGCACTTTTTTCCATAGTTCAGATGCCTCCGGGAATCCCGGTGGCGGCAGTTACTGCCGGAAAAGCCGGTGGAAAAAATGCAGCTTTATATGCGCTTTCCATTCTGGCATTGAATGATTCGGCACTTGCTGAAAAACTCCGCGAATTCCGCAAGGAGCAGCAAGCTCAGGTTCTCGCTGCTGATGCAGAATTGCAGGAACAACTCAAAAAACGCTGAAAAATGAATATTTCCAGTTTTATCGGATTGATAGTCAAACTTTTTCTGTTATTGACACCGTTCTTCATATTGTCGATATTCATTGTCACAACTGAAGATATGGAAAAACGCAAACGGAAAAATCTTGCATTGCGGGTCGCGTCTGCAGTAACGGTGATATCTTTGGTGATTTTCCTTTTCGGAGAACTGATATTCCGTTATCTCGGCATCACTCTTAACGCCTTCCGGATCGGTTGCGGACTTGTTCTGATGTTGAGCGGGATCGATCTTGTACGCGATTCCGGTATCCCGAAAGCCAGAGATTTGGATACAGGTGATGATCCGGCGGTCGTGCCGCTGGCATTACCTTGCACGGTCGGCCCCGGAACTATCGGTACATTGCTGGTGCTTGGCACCGAGGTCAGCAGCGGCAGCGAAAGAATTTTTGACTGCGTTGCGATCGTCATAGCCTGTCTTGGAGTCGGTTTGATGCTCTATTTCTCTAACGGAGTTGCCAATGCTCTGAAATCCCGCGGAGTCAAGATACTCAGTAAACTTACAGGAATGTATCTGGTCGCACTTGCGGCACAAATCATGGCTGATGGAGTTATTGGTTTTCTCAAATGAATCCAATTTCAGCCTTTTTAAAAAACCGGGATAATGCCCTTGCAGGCTCCTGGATGATAAATTCGATAGCTTATTCTATCATTTATCCCTTTATCCCGGTTTATCTTCACCAAACCCGCAATTTCCCCATGGAACAGGCGGGTTTGATTTTTCCGGCAATGGCTTCTGCCAGCATATTTCTGCCGCCTCTTGCCGGCTGGCTTTCGGATCATTATCCCCGAACATATCTCATG
>JAFVRT010000369.1 GCA_017504125.1 Lentisphaeria bacterium | reverse complement strand
CACCGAGAAAAGCGAAATCCCATATACCGTCGAGCGATACGGTCTTGCGGGCCGGATAAAGCGGATAAGCGTACATGATAGCTCCTGAATAAATTGTTTTCTGTTTGCATCTTTCCGTAAATATACCATACTTTGCCGGAAAAATCAATAAATCTGTACAATTTCTACGCAACTTTTTTTGTAGTCATATACTTTTTCTGCCGGAAACCTTGTATTTTCCCATCTGCCGCGGTATATTACATCAAACTTCAAATTTCAAATCCCAAGAGATAATTTTTGCACCTATGAAAACAAATCTTGAAAACAGAACAGTACTCCTGACCGGTGCCGGCGGCGGCATCGGTCAGGCTATCGCAGTAAAACTCGCAGCTCAGGGCATGAAAACGATCCTTTTCGGCGGCAATAACCTTGAAAAGCTCAATAAAACCAGAGAAATCGTCGAAAAACACACTTCATGCCTGATGCTGCCGGGTGATCTCACAGACATGGAGTTTCTCTCATCAGGAGTAAAAAAAGCAGTTGAAAAATTCGGCAGTATCGATGTCCTGATAAACAACGCCGGAATGACTCTCAATGCTCCTTTTGAAAAAGTTACAGTCGAAGATTTCGACAAACTTATGACTGTTAATGCCAAAGTGCCCTTTTTCCTCACTCAGAATGTCATTCCATATCTGAAAAATTCAGATATGGCAACGATAATAAATATCGCTTCAGTAGTGGGACACTCCGGATACCCGTTTCAAAGCATCTACTCTGCCTCCAAGCACGCCATGCTGGGAATGACCAAAAGTATTGCATCTGAATATTACAAAGAAAATATCCGTGTCCATGCCATATCCCCCGGCGGAGTTTATACCGACATGGTAAAAATATCCCGTCCGGATCTTACTCCTGACGGGATGATAATGCCTGAAGAAATCGCCGATATCGTTTTCTTCTTTCTGGCCAACCGGGGCAATGCAGTTGTAGATGAAATAATCGTTCACCGGGTCAACAAAGAACCCTTTCTGGTTTGAACATTCAGGGATTGCTTGAGTGGATCATCGAACTTTTACCCATTACCTCTCCCCGCTTGTAATAACGGACGCTTCCATCCATAAAAAGTCCGTTGAGTCCGTCGCTGTGGCGGAACTCAACGGAGCTTTTGTCCATTACGGCAGTCGTGGTGAATGGCCATGAAGTAGTAGCGTATGCTCCGTTCAGCTCCCAATTCCAGGCATCGGCGGCATACATGAATTTGCCGGGATTACGCATCTTGTTCACCAGATTCATGGAAGTGGGATCCTCATATTTGACATAGAAGTTGCCGACATAACTTTTCACATGTCCGGGACCGGGCCCGCGCCAGGTGGTATCACTGCCGGGTATTATACTTTTGGCATCTGAAGGACATTGCATCAGATTGTTCGGTGTGGAGTGCCAGTAAAACCGGGTCCCGGTAAGCGTATAGCTCAATCCGGTGTAAACTATCATGGAGTAATGCCATGAAATAGCACTTATTCCCTGCTGGGGATAATAATTCTGTCCCGTAGTTCCGGGCAGCACTCCGCCGTTATCATCGGCATACATGTTTATGGCTATCCCCTGCTGTTTGAGTTTGTTCATGCATGTTGTGCTGCGTGCCCGCTCACGGGCCTGCTGCAGAGCAGGAAGCAGCATGGCGGCAAGGATCGCGATGATGGCAATAACAACCAATAGCTCGATCAGCGTGAACGCTGATCGAATGAAGCACGGCTCCGCCGTGTGAAGCGCAGCGTTGCTGCATGAAGCGTTTGCCTGCGGCAAACATGAAGCACTTGCTTTGCAAGTATGATGCGGCGTATTTTTG
>JAFVRT010000368.1 GCA_017504125.1 Lentisphaeria bacterium | reverse complement strand
TAAGGACCCATCACGGTGATACGACGGTCTACTTTTTTTATGCTCAGGCCAAAGCTGAACAGCCGGATGCTGTTATTGATGAATCTTTGTTCCGTTACGGCGGCTTTCCGCCCCGTTCCAAAGAACTCACCATTCTGAGTCTGGCTGACGCCTGTGAAGCAGCTGTGCGTTCGCAGGAGCATCCTGATCCTGAATCGATCCGCAGCAAAGTAGGGGAGATCTTTCTTAACCGCCTCAAGGATAAACAACTCCGCAACTCGCTCCTCTCACTTAAAGAACTGGACAAAGTGAAAGAAAGTTTTATCTCCACTTTGATAAGTATCCATCACGGAAGAATCGCATATACCACGGAGAATATCAATGAAGCAGCTGCAAAGCAAATGGAACAACCGCCGTCACCCAAAACCGGAACGCAAGGCTCTTGAGGCCTTTTGCCGCAGGGCTGCGGAACTTTCCGGGCTTCCGGATGATGACTGGGAACTGGAACTGCTTTTTACCAACGACCGTTCCATGGCCGGATACAATATGGAGATCGTGGGACATCAGGGAACGACTGATGTCATAACTCTTTCATGGTTCGATGATTCGGAAGGGTTGTTCCCCGGAGATCCGGAACTGCTGCTCATCGTCAATCCCGATGCCGCCGCCAGAGAAGGCGCGGAACGGCAGGACTCCTCATATTCTTATGAAATGGCTCTTTATATCGTTCACGGCATGCTCCATGCCGCAGGAGAAGATGACCTGGAAGATGAAAAACGCCTTTCCATGCGGGCCGCAGAAAAAAGAGTTCTGGCAGCTCTGGCAAAATATTTTTCTTTTGAAGAACTTTTTCCGGAAAAAAATAAGTGATCATGAAATGGGAACGCATATTTTTTGATCCCGGCGACCGGGAACTGGTGAAGACAGTCGCGGCAGCCGACCGGGCTGATTCCAGCTGGAATATCAGGGAGTATGCTTCAGAACTGCATCCAAGGGGCATTATCGAACTGGTCGAACCCAGAGCGTTGCGTATTGTCAGAAGTGTTATGACATTGCTCGACAACTTCACTCCGGGAACCAATGCCATGGAAAAACGCCTCAATGCCATGACGATGCTCCGTGACGAACTCTGTGAAGGTTTGAGTGTCCCGTTGAAATTCAATACCGCCAGAGTACTGCTGGAACTGGCCAAAGAACTCATCCGGCTGCGGCGCACTCCCCGGCGTTCGCTGCGGGCGGCTCACGATCTGCGTATGGCACTTCTTGGCAATCCCAGGTTTATCCGTTCCCAGCTGAAACGGTTCCAGCTGCTGGAAATGCCGGAAGACTCCACGCCGGTAACTTTTGACTATCATGTCCACGATGCCAATACCAAAGGCAGAAAATCCCCGTCGCATCTGATAATGGATGCCTGGATCAAGGGTATCCGCAAGCTGCAGGTAATTCACTACAACCAGGTCCCCCCGGAAGGAGCTTTTGAACTGATGCGGGCGGCAGAGATCATGGGGATCGATGTGCGTATCGGCATAGAGTTCCGCGTTCTCCACCGCGGCCACTTTGCGGAGTTGATCTGGACACCGCGGGGATTTTCGGGAGCTGACGATTTTTTGAAATTTCTCTCCAAAGAAAAGAACTCCTCATTCAAGGCCCGGTGTGAAGAAGCATCTTTATATCATACTTCGCTGATATTCGGGATGATCCGCCGTTTCAATGTTTCAGGCTTGAAGGAACTGAATAAATTTTACGGCGTTGAAATGGCCCCTGTAAGCGACCGGGAATTCAGTGCTTTTCTGGTTCCGGGGCGGCGTCCGGCTTCTGCTCATGCCGCCGAATTCATCGAACAGCGGCTGAGGACATTGCTGAAAGATGAACAGAAAAAACTTCTCCGCGACCGCGCGGACAGAGATGAAAAACGCCTCAAAAAGATCAACCGGGAACTGGAAAAACTTCATTCCGGGATCATCAGAGAAAAATTTCTCGATTTTTCCATGCTTGAAGAAGTTCCGGGAGATATAAAACAGCTGCCTGCCATAATGCGGCTTTCTCCGGCGGAACTCACAAATGAACTGCGGAAATATTCCAAAGGATTCCGGTTGACATTGAACCTTACCAGATTGACTCTTGCCGATGTCATAGAAATACTCTATGACTGCAGGGGCGAGATCACCACTCTGGAAATTTTCAATCTCAAAGATCATCTCCGGGGACTCGATACCCTTGACGGTGTTTTCAACGATCTGCGCCACGCGCTGAACTCAGGTAATGTGGTGACTTTGAAAAGTATCGTACTGCGGGCCATAGACGAAATGAAAAGTTCTGATCTGCCATACCGGCAGGATGCCGTGGAAAAACTCCGGCTTATCCTGCGGAAACTGCCGAAATTTGCCTCGTTCTACTCCCGTACACCGTTGAAAAGTGCCATCGGCAGCGACTCCGCCGGCAAAGCGGCAGTTCCCGGAGCGGCAGCCGGTATGGGATTTGCGGTGATCGATACGCTGCCCGGAAATGTCCGCCGTGCCTTGAGCAGAGAAAAATACACTTCTCTGCTGCCGGTACGCTGCGATGTATTCAAACGGGTGAGTCTGCGTACCTCAAAGTGGCTCCCCGGCAAGACCAGGCACAGCGAATGGGCCGCCGCCAATCTGGCGGAATCCATAGGTGCAGGAGGCAACCTGGTCGCCCTCGGATACCGTCCCGCTCCCTCACGGCAGCGCAGAAAACACTGGTGGAACAAACTGGAGGAACATTTTCACTATCTGAACAGCAATATCAAGATAATTCTCAAAGTTCTTACCGGTTTCACCGCCGCCTTCCTCACCTTTTATTTTTCCGGTTCCTGGTGGGTGCTGGCCTGGTTCGGCGCACCTATATGGCTGGGGATAACTCTGAGCCGCAATGTGATCCAGTTCCGTATCGCCGCCGGAGCGTTCCGGGCATCTCCGCTTTTGAAGTGGCAGGAGTTCATTTCATGGCAGCGGATCTCCGATTCATTGTTTTTTACCGGACTTTCGGTCCCGCTGCTGGATCTTGTGGTGAAAAATCTGATAATGCGCCAAACTTTCGGGATCACTACCGAAAACAATCCCATGCTGCTTTACTGTACCATGGGGCTTGCCAACGGACTTTACATAACTGCTCACAATCTGCTGCGGGCATTGCCGGCACAAGCCATATTGGGCAACTGGCTCCGGGTACCCCTGGCGATCCCTATAGCCTTTTCCATAAATGCGGTGCTGGCGGGGCTGCTTCACTCCTGCGGTGTACACGGTGCAGAAACACTTCTGCAGCAATGGGCGGCTGTGATCTCCAAATTTTCCTCTGACTGCGTCGGCGGTGCAGTCGAAGCTATTGCCGACCGTGGAGTATACATCCGCAACCGGCTGGGGGATCTGAAACGCAAACAGGCAGACCTTTTCCGTCTGGTCGCCGATCTGGAACTGGCCGCTCCGGAACAGGAGCTGACCGGATTGCTTGACAGCAATACGATCTTCAATGATGCTGAAGTAAAAAAATCAGGACTTATCAACCGTATCTGTATCAACTCTCTTGACTTCATGTATTTCTGGATGCGTCAGCCCAGGGCACCGCAGATCATAAGCCGCGCACTCAAAGCTGCGACTCCGGAAGAACGGCAGGTATTCACAGCATTCCAAATGCTGCTTTTGCGGGAAAAAACAGTAAAAAAGCTCCTTGCCGGAAACGCGCTGGGCGGAGATTGTTCAAGAGCCTTGAACTTTTATCTGCGGGCACGCCAATTGTATCTTGACGAGATTTCAGAAATACAGAAACACACATCATGAACCGCGGCATGACTTTACTCCGTTCAGCGATACTGGTACTTGCAATTTGCTGTACCGCTGCTGCTGTACAGAGTATGCGCAGTCCGGATCCCGGAGCAGCTCCACCTCGGAAAGAATATGATCTTGAGCTGCGTTACGCCATGAATCTTCCCCTGCCGGTAAAATCAGAAACCCCGTCAGTTGAAACTTCAAATCACACAGAGATTCCGGAGCAGTATCTCAAACCCATAACAGAAAACGCCCGGAAATACGGTTTTGCTCCGGCGTTGATCGCCGGGATCATCGCCAGAGAAAGCAATTTTGATCCCAAAACAGTTTCTCCCGACGGCGGTCGCGGCTTGATGCAGATCATGCCGGAAGTTTGCCGGGAGCGGAAATGCCGTGATCCTTTTGATCCGGAAGAAAATATCCGGGCCGGTACAGCCCATCTGGGAGCTCTCAGAGATTTTTTCAGCAGCATTCCTGATCCGCAGGAGCGGATATTATTCGCTCTCGCCGCTTACAACGGCGGAGCCGGACATGTGATCGATGCCAGAAATATCGCCCGCCGCTTCAAACTTGATCCTGACCGCTGGTACGGCAATGTGGAAGAAGCCATACAGTTTTTAAAATTCCGTTCATTTTACAAATCCAGCAGGCACGGCTACTGCAATGCCGGTATCGTAGTGGACTATGTCCGGAGCGTGAAAGCTCTGGAAGAACGCTTCGCTCAGACGAAAAATTGACCGTCCCTCAATGCTTGCCGGAGTGGAACACCGGCAGACTCAGCAGTAAAGTGAATACTCCGAGAACGATGATGATAAAAATCATCAGGGCCATGGCGCAGACAAGTACGCAATTGCCGTATTTCATCACC
>JAFVRT010000367.1 GCA_017504125.1 Lentisphaeria bacterium | reverse complement strand
AGGGGAGAAGGAAGTTCGTTTCTTCCATTCACCCGACATTGGAATCTGTCGCAATGATCCGCGATGCAGAATTTGAGGAGTCGGACGGAACGCAAATCTCTTTTACCGCTGCCAATGACCGTTATGCAGAAAACGGTTCGATCGCGGCAGAAGCGGAATACCAATGGTACGATCCCAGACGCTACATCGTGAAACTGCAAGCCTGCCGCCATGCAAGGCTCTGTCAGCTGGGAGGCTGGCAGGGGTACATAAAGTGTGCCGGAAAGGAGGAAAATGGAACATCTTGATGCCATTGCCAAATTACTTGGGATCATAGGTTCATTTCTTCTTGGTATGCATTGGGTCGTGCGCCGCATCGAAAAAGGTCAGCGGAAACTGCATAAAAGCGTT
Source organism: Lentisphaeria bacterium (assembly GCA_017504125.1). GTDB lineage: Bacteria > Verrucomicrobiota > Lentisphaeria > Victivallales > Victivallaceae > UBA1784. The sequence goes on along the minus strand of JAFVRT010000367.1, from coordinate 1,326 downwards.
TCGAAACTTCAAAAAGAGCTGGTATCCAAAGTTTCCTTTGAAGATTGCCGCAGATTCCGTTACAACTGCCGCAGCTTCAAAGAGAACCGTTTCCCCAAAGCCGGATAAGGATTTTTTTGCCTCTGAGATATTTTTATGTTTCAGAGGCATTTTTATGTCTGCAGCAATAGATCGCATGAAAGATGTTTTTTTAAATAATATCCTTAAAGATAAATCAGTTACAACAAAAAAAACAATTGATTTTTACTTTTCGTTGTAATAGATTGTTGAATACAGGAGAGCTTGAAGCTTCCGTAAAAGGAAAATCAAGTCGCATGATCTATGAAAGGAGTATGATTTATGAGCAGAAACAAAAATTTTCTATCGGTTGGAACTTTGACTTTGATGACTGTTGCTTCGGTCATAAGTTTACGCGGATTGCCTATGATGGCCAAAGAAGGTCTTTCCATGATCTTCTATATACTTTTTGCCGTAGTATTGTTTCTATTGCCGGCTTCTCTGGTTTCTGCGGAATTGGGTAGTGCTTTCAGCAGCCGCAACGGCGGAGTTTATACCTGGGTCAAATCTGCATTCGGTCCCGGCTGGGGCTTTACCGCGATCTGGCTCCAATGGATCCAGAATGTGATATGGTATCCCACAGTACTTGGATTTGCCGCCGGTTCACTTGCCTATCTGCCCAATCGTCCGGAAATGGCTTCCGATGGAACTTATTGCGGTCTGGTGGTGATAATCACCTTTTGGATCGCTACTTTGTTCGCCCTCAAAGGGACCCGGACTGTAGGAGCTGTGACCAAATACGGTGTGCTTCTGGGAACCATCATTCCCGGCATATTCATTATACTTCTCGGACTTTTCTGGTGGCTGCGGGGCTTGCCGCTGGCGTTTCTTTCACCTGAAAATAGCGGAGCTGCGGCAAGTGCCGTTGCACATTATCACCCAACATTTTTTCCACATATCTCAGGCCTCGGAAGTGTGGCATTTCTTGCCGGGATCATCCTGCTTTTTGCCGGAGTTGAAGTCCAGGCCGTCCATGTAACCGAAATGGAACAGCCGGAGCGTAATTTCCCTAAAGCCATGCTTCTTGCATCACTTATCATCATCATACTTTTCCTGCTCGGAGCCATGGCTGTGGCAGCAGTCATACCTGCCGGAGATATCAGCCTTACAGCCGGACTTATGGAAGCGTTCCGGCAGATACTCGGCAAATTCGGACTTGGTTTTCTGGTTCCGGTAATGGGATTGCTCACCGCTTTCGGAGCCATAGGCGGAGTTATGTCCTGGATCACCGGTCCCAGCCAAGGTTTGCTCAGTACCGCTTCTGAAGGT
>JAFVRT010000366.1 GCA_017504125.1 Lentisphaeria bacterium | reverse complement strand
TATCATTCCCGTACAGATTGCATTCATCCCGGTGCTTATCCCGCCGCTGCTGCCGCTTTTTGACAAACTGCAGCTCGACCGTCGTGCCATAGCCTGTGTGCTGACCTTCGGACTCATCACCCCCTATATGTTCATGCCCTTCGGCTTCGGACAGATATATCTGAATGAGATCCTTATAAAAGGCATCTGCAGCAGCGGATTGAAAGTTACCAACGCCATGGCTCCTGAAGCCATGCTTATTCCCGCTCTCGGCATGGTTGCAGGTTTGCTGATCGCAGTTTTCATATCTTACCGCAAAAAACGCTCTTACGATGTTCAGGCTGCGGTCAAAAGTGAGGAAAACTCCGATGCTGTAAATAATACTGAAATAAAAATAAAACCCCTCAATATCATCATCGGAGTAATCGCCATAGCAGTTGCCCTTGCCGGACAGATCTGGCTGAATTCTCTGGTGATCGCCGCTCTCGCCGGAGTACTGGTCTTTGTGATTTCCGGAGTGATTTCGATCAAAGACAGTCAGGATCTTTTTACCAGAGGCGTTTACCTCATGGGCGGTATCGGCATCGTTATGATCGCCGCCAACGGCTTTGCCGAAGTCCTTAAAGCCACCGGGACCATTGATACGCTGGTCAAACTTCTGGCCTCCGGGATCGGGGCGCAAAAGGGACTGGCAATATTTTTCATGCTCTTCATCGGTCTGGTGATAACTATGGGTATCGGTTCATCATTTTCCACCGTTCCCCTTATTGCTGCGATCTATGTGCCGTTGTGCATGAAACTGGGGATCTCTCCTCTTGCCACCATTGCCATCGTAGGCGTGGCAGGAGCCCTGGGCGATGCCGGTTCACCTGTTTCCGAATCAGTACTCGGTCCTACCGCCGGACTCAATGCCGACGGCAGGCATGACCATATCTACGACAGTACCATACCGACTTTTCTTCACTACAATCTGCCGCTTCTGGCTGCCGGCTGGATCGCCGGAATGGTGCTGTAAAAAACGATTTCAAACTTCACCGGAAAGGACGGTTTTTCCGTAAACAGTTATGGCTTTGACCAGAAAAATGGATCTTACGCAAGGGGTGATCCCATTCCAGATCATCAAGTTCATGCTTCCGCTTGCTGTAACTTTTATCACCCAGATCCTTTTTCATGCGGCAGATGTTATCGTGGTTGGCCGTTTCGCCAGAAATGCTGAGCATGCTGTGGCGGCAATAGGCGGTTCTGCGCCGATCACCAGTATCCTGATAACGGTATTTCTCGGTATGGGAGCCGGTGTCAGCGCGATAGTTGCCCGTTTTATGGGGGCAAGGGATTATAAAAATGTGAGCCGCGCGGTACATTCTTCTCTCGTGCTGGGGTTGGTTTGCGGCGTATTCATTCTTATCGTTGGATATATTTTCGGCAGGGATATGTTCAGACTGCTGCGAGTCCCGGAATCTATCATAGAGGACGCTCTTGCCTATTTCCGGGTGATACTGTGGGGAATGCCTGCAGTTGTGATCTACGCTTTCGGTTGCTGCATACTGCGTTCAGTGGGGAAACCCAATCTGCCTATGGTGATCCTTTCAATATCAGGGATCGTTAATGTGGTACTTAATATCGTTCTCGTAACGCTCTTTGATATGGAGGTGCTGGGAGTGGCTTATGCTACGATCACGGCGCAGTTCCTTTCGCTGCTGCTTATTCTGGGAACACTTTACAGATCCCACGGAGCTTACAGATTTCTCTTTGGGAAACTGTTCAGGATCGACTTTTCGATTCTGGGCAGGGTCTGCTACAACGGTTTTCCGGCAGGGCTGCAAAATGGCTGCTTTGCCATTTCCAACATACTTGTTGCCCATGCCAACAATGACTTCGGTCCGGGAGCCATTGCAGCGACCACCATTGTCGGATTTGCTGCAGGAGGATTGATAAACAGTATTGCCAATGCCCAGCACCAGACTACGATCACATTCACCGGACAGAATGCCGGGGCACAGAAAAAAGACCGGATCCTGAAAGGTCTTTTCTGGAATATCGGATATGCTCTCCTTATCGGACTCACCCTCGGCGGAATTGCCCGCTTCACTCTGGATCTCTGGCTGCCCTGCTGCGTGAAAAATCCCAGCAGAGAGATGCTGGAGTTTGCTCATATCAGAGCCACGCTGCAGCTGCTGCCGGGATTTCTTTTTATGATCCTCGATGTGTTTTCCGGAACATTGCGGGGATTGGGATATTCGGTACTGCCCACCGCCATTTCCATTTTCGGGATCTGTCTTTTCCGGGTATTCTGGGTTATCTGTCTGTTCCCGTTTATGTCCAGAAATTACTGGATCCTGATTATGAATTTTCCGGCTTCCTATCTGCTGACCTCCATTATTCTGGGGATAGCTTTGTGGATAGCCTTGCGGAAGATCCCGGACTCTCCGGATCCTGAACCGGCGAAATAAAAAGGCTCAGTGCCCGGCATGGAAAGCAGGCTGTCAGTTCTGGACGCGTGAACAGTATGCTATGTTATCAGAGAGTTTGCAGGGCGTCATGTTCAGCATGGGCTGCCGTGCCTTTGAACTGCAAATCAAATGCCTCAGACAAAAAAAGAGTGCTGCAAGATCTTGCAGCACCCGTGAGTTCGATCAGCGTTTTTTCAGTCGCGGACCCGTTTGTCGATGACCCGCTTGGCTTTACCTTCGCTGCGGGGCAGAGTTCCGGGAGCCACCAGAGTGATGGCTATGCGGATCCCTGTAACAGATTCCACCATAGCTGAAACCTGACGGTGGAACGCAGCCTGATTTTCGCCGAGTTCGTTGAATTTTTCCTGAGAAAGTTCAACTTCCACCGCAACATTGTCCATTCCTTTGTCATTGGTCAATGTTATCATATAGTTCGGGGTGGTTCCGGCAACACTCAAAAGAGCTGCCTCGATCTGAGAAGGGAATACATTTACGCCGCGGATGATGAACATATCATCGCTGCGTGAAGATATGCGGTCGATCCTTCTGATGGTTCTGCCGCAGGCGCAGCGTCCGGGAATGATCCTGGTGAGATCGCGGGTCCTGTAGCGGATCATGGGCATGGCATACTTGCTCAAAGTTGTAAGCACCAGTTCTCCGAATTCGCCGTCAGGAAGTACTTTTCCGGTATCAGGATCGATGATTTCCGGATAAAAATGATCTTCGTACAGATGCAAACCTTCGTGGCAGGGACATTCGATAGCCACGCCGGGGCCGATGATTTCAGAAAGGCCGTAGATATCAAAGGCTTCGATGCCGGCATTTTCTTCCACATATTTTCTCATGCCTGCAGTCCAGGGTTCTGCACCGAAGATACCTGCCCGGATAGGCAGTTCGCGCATATCGATACCGGTTTTGGCCGCTTCGTCGATCAGGTGGATAAAATATGACGGGGTACAGCAGATGGCGTTGACTCCGAAATCCCGCATCAGCATGATCTGCCGCCGGGTGTTTCCGCCGGAAGTCGGAACTACTGTTGCGCCGAGATCTTCTGCCCCGTAGTGGGCACCGAGTCCGCCGGTAAAAAGTCCGTATCCGTAGGAAACCTGGACGATATCTGCATTGGAAAGTCCGCAGTTGTGGAGTGCGCGGTGGACTACTTCGGTCCACACCTTGAGGTCATCTTTGGTGTATGCCACGACAATGGGTTTGCCGGTGGTTCCGCTGGAAGCGTGCAGACGGACAACTTCAGACTGCGGGACGGCCAGCAGGCCGAAGGGATAGGTATCGCGCAGATCCTGTTTGACCATGAATGGAAGTTTTTCCACATCGTCAAGAGTTTTGACTGAATCCGGAGTGAGGTTGTATTTTTTCATCCGGTTGCGGTAGAACTCCACATTGTTGTAGGTATGACGGATGATTTTTTTCATCCGTTCCAGCTGCATGGCTTCAAGATGATCGGAGTCGATGAAGTCCATGGCGTAAAGGTTGGATTTTCTTTCCATAGATCGTTATTCCTTAAAAGTTAATATTTCAACTGAACATTTTCTGAAGCCATGCCGCGCGATTGCTGGTAATGGCATCGACTTTGAGATCGAGGCATTTTTTTGCGGCTTCCGGCTGATCGACGGTCCATACGGCAAATCCGAATCCGGCTTCGCGGACTGCGGCGACATATTTTTCGTCGATGATATCTGTGAATGCGATATCCACACCGTCGGCATTGCATGCTTTGAGTCTGGCAATGGCGGTTTCGGCATCGACACCGCTGCCGATGAGGAGCAATGCTTTGCGGTTGGGAGCGAGTTCCTTGTAGAACTTCACCACTTCGTCGCCGAAACAGATCATGGTGAACTGTTCTGCGGGGATCCCGGAGTTGTCGATGATGCGGATAAGTTCAGGAACCATATTGAGATCGCCTTTTTTGATTTCCACAAAATACTCTCTGTTTTCGCCAAGGTAGGGAAGCGTATCAGTAAAGAGTGGTATGCGTGTACCTTCATAACCGGCTTTTTTGTTCCAGACATCGATCATCTGCAAACCGGCATAGCTGCTTTCGGTTACAGAAGCCTTGATAAATCCTCCGGAAACCCGTCCGGTATCACCGTCATGGTTGCAGACTACCCTGCCGTCATTTGTAAAGTAGATATCACACTCCATTCCATCGGTTTTGCGTTCCATGGAAAGCCGGAATGCCGGAATGGTGTTTTCCGGGGCGTCATAAGACTCTCCGCGGTGAGAAATCCATTTGGTGCTCATAATATTTACGATTCCTTTATCGAAAAAAGACATATTTCTTCTTAATATAACACTACATTTAAAATATTTCCACCGTGAAACAGTTCTAAATATTGATTAAAATGCTGATTTCTCAGTTTTTCCGAACTTTATGAAACAGCATCTTCAAGTGCTGATCCGAGTTATATCTTTTTCATTTTTCTCTGTTGACTTTTAACAAAAAGGCATTTATATTATGCCGCTGATGATTTACTTCATCAGAAAAAACGACAATCCTGTTTTTACAAATACGGCAATTGTGCCAAGAGAAAGGAATGTTTTATGAGCAAGATCAGAATCGGTCTGATAGGTTTGGGTTTCATGGGCAGCACCCATTTCCGTATCCATCAGGAAAATCCCGATGCACAAATCGTAGCACTTGCTGATGTAGACGAAGCCAAGCGTCGCGGTGATGTTTCCAGTGTTGTAGGCAACATCGGTTCTGCAGACAATTCAGAACTGCTCGATCTTACCGGTGTCAAAGTTTATGACTCCGGATTCGATCTGATCAAGGATCCAGATGTGGATATGGTGGATATCTGTACGCCTACTGAATTTCATGCTGATCTGGTGGAAGCTGCACTTGCTGCCGGTAAGCATGTTTTTTCCGAAAAACCGTTGTGCCGGACCATGGAAGAATGTTTCAGACTTGAAAAAGCGGTCAAGGCAGCGAAGCAGTTTGTAAACTTCGGTCTTTGTGTCCGTGCATGGCCCGAATATGATTATTTCTACCGTGAGTACCTGAAGGGTTCCTACGGCAAGATCATTTCTGCGACTTTCCGCAGACTTTCCCCTTCGGTTGCCGGACAGCATTGGGAAGACTGGTTCATGGACGGCAAGCGTTCAGGCGGAGCTTTGCTTGACATGCACACTCATGATACCGACTTCATCGTGCATTTGCTTGGGCGTCCTGATGCAGTTACTTCTGTCGGCCGTACGGTGGTGAGCCGCAACAACGGGATCGATCATGTGATCACATTTTATCATTATGAAAACGGTCCGCTGGTGGAAGCCGAAGGCTGCTGGGGTGCGCCTAACACCACGCCATTTGAAATGACGTTCCAGATCATCTGTGAAAAAGCAACGATCCGTCTTATGGCGGAAGGATTCAAAGTCTATTGGAACGACGGCCGTATCGACACGCCTGCGGTGGAAAGCACTACGGGGTGGCATGTGGAACTTAAATACTTTGTTGATTGTATCAAAAACAACATTGTTCCGGACCGTTATCAGACCATTGATTCGATTGCCGATACCTTCAAAGTTACCGAAGCTGAACAGCGTTCTGTGGTTGAAGGCAAGCGCATTGAGGTCAAATACTGAGGCATAATCATGTATAAAGCAGTAAATTATTGGGTATTCGGCGGTTTTGACGGACAGAAGACTCCGTACGAATTCATAGACTGGGCTGCAGAAAAGGGTCTGGACGGAGTGGAGCTGACAGTCGGCGATATTCTTGCTGTTGACATTTCTGAAGCGGAATGTAAAAAAATCGCTGACTATGCCAAGAGCAGGAACATTGGATTAAAGACTCTTGCTTCCGGGGCGGGCTGGGGGTGTTACCTCGGTGCGGCGGATGCTTCGGAGCGTGCCGAAGCTATATCCTTTACGGAAAAATATCTGCAGATCGCAGCGTGGATCGGGGCTGAAACGATCCTTGTAGTACCCGGTGCGACCCGTGTGGCCTGGGATGATTCCCGTCCGGTTTTGAGTTACAAGCAGGTTTGGGAGAATGCGCTTGATTCCGTAAAGAAACTTGTGCCTGTTGCGGAAAAGCTCAATGTGAATATTGCTCTTGAGAATGTCTGGAACCGTTTTCTGATTTCTCCCATGGAATGGAAATTCTTTCTTGATGCGGTGGGCAGTTCCAGGGTAGGCATTTATTTTGATGCCGGCAATGCGTGTCTTGTGGGACGCCCTCAGGAGTTTCCTGAGATCCTTGGCAGTTATATCAAAGCGGTTCATCTCAAAAACTTTGAAGAATCGGATTGTGCCGGCGGGCTTCACGGCTTCGGGGATGATCTGCTCAAGGGAGTGGTTGATTTCGGGGCACTTTTTGCTGAACTGGACAAAATTGGTTACAAAGGTCCTTTTACTGCGGAAATGATTCCTTTTTCAAGACTTCCGGATCTGGTTCTGCCGGATCGGGAGCTTGCTGATAAAACTGCGGAGAAATTGCTCAGCTTATGAAAATCTGTATGATGTCTTTGATGATGACGGATGTGTTTACTCATAACTATCCCATCGAAAAAATTCTTGAAGTGGCTTCTTTTTGCAAAATGGGAGCGATCGATTGGATCGGGCTGCACAATACCACATCAACGGTGTTGAAAAAAGCCTCTGATGCGGCAGGTATTCCGATTGCGGCACATACCATGCTCAAAACGGCATTTATCCATGATGTCCCCAATTACATGGACGAGTTCAAATCTTCTCTGGAGGATGCCTGTATTATGGGAGCTCCGGTTTTGATGCTGCCTCCTTTTGCGCGAGCTGCGCAAAGTTCCATGGCGGATGACCGCAAGCGTTACATAGACTACTATGGTCAGGCTGAGGAGTTATCGCGGAAGGCCGGGGTGCAGCTTACGCTGGAAAGTACCGGTTTTGAAAACAGTCCTATTACCACAGCAGCTGAGTGTCTGGAGGTACTGGAAGCTGTTCCGGGTTTGCGTGTAACCTTTGATGTCGGCAATGTTTTCACGGCGGAAGATCCGCTTGAAGCCTACCGTAAGCTGCGTAAATATGTTGTTCATTTCCATGTAAAAGACTGGTTTGTATCTTCTGAGCGCAAGGAGGGTTACACCTGGAAGCGCAATGGTACATGGATGGGGAACGCCTTACTGGGTGATGGTGATGTAAAACTTCGTGAATTCTGGCATGAAACCACTGCTGAGGAGCGTCAGCTTTGGGTAAATCCTGAAAGCTGTGATTTCTCAGACAGGGGTGAGCCGAAGGAAGTTTTTGCGGAGATATGCCGTCGGATGCGCAGTTGGGAGGAGTGAATTCTTTGAGGGGTGCGTAAGCACATTTTAAGAGAGAGAGATGCGCGAGCATCTCATCCCCGTTGCGCGGGCGCATG
>JAFVRT010000365.1 GCA_017504125.1 Lentisphaeria bacterium | reverse complement strand
TACTTTGCATACTACTGATACAGTGCAGACTATTGAGCGTATGTTGGGGTTGTATCCTGAAAATTTGCGTGAACAGGCTGCTCAGGATATATCTCTGGCACTCAACGCTGTTATTTCACAGCGTCTGCTGCCGAAACAGGATGCAACCGGTATGGTTCCGGTGTTGGAGATCATGCTCGGTACGGCTACTGTGAGGAAACAGATCGCAGAACGGGATCTCAATGCTCTGGAATTGACTTTGCGTTCCGGTGTGCATCAGGGAATGGTTACTTTTAACCGGGCTCTGCTGAAATTTTATAAGGCAGGAGTGATCTCTTTTGAAACTGCCGTCGGGGCATCTTCAAATCCGGATGAGTTCAAACTCATGATACGCGGCGTGGAAAATGGCGGAGGAGTGCTGACTCAACATTACGGCTCCGGAAGTGAAGAAAGACTTGACCTTGAACAGATAGATATGAAAACTCTGCTGCGTTCTGCAGTTAGAAACAAAGCAAGTGATCTTATTCTTTCGGCGGGTGTTCCGCCAATGGTGAAACTTGACGGTGAATTGTGCAAACTCGATCTGCCGCTTCTGGAACCGGAAGATCTTGAACGGCTCATTTTCAGTATAGTCACCAGAAATCAGCGGATAATCCTTGAAGAAAAAAAGGAGCTGGACTTTGCGCTTGCGGTAACTCTGCCGCGGGTCATGGCTGCTGAAGAAGAAACTGTGTGCAGATTCCGCTTGAACGCATTTTATCAGCGCGGCACATTGGGACTGGTCGCCCGTGTTATCAACAGCCGTATCCCCGATCCGTCAAAATTAAATCTGCCTCAAGTGCTTTCGACCATCATTACCAAAAAGCAAGGCCTGATTCTGATTACCGGGCCTACCGGCAGCGGCAAATCAACTACGCTGGCAAGTCTTATCGATCAGGTCAACCGTTCAAGAGCGTGTCATATCGTTACGATCGAAGATCCTGTGGAATATGTGTATGAAAATCGCATGTCAGTCATTGAACAGCGTGAAATTCATGCTGATACCATGAGTTTTACTGCCGCGTTGCGTTCAGCTATGCGTGAAGCTCCTGATGTGATATTGCTGGGAGAAATGCGCGATATTGAAACTATAAGTGCTGCTTTGACTGCTGCTGAAACGGGACATCTCGTGCTTGGCACGCTTCATACCAACAGTGCGGCCCAGACGGTTGACCGTGTAGTGGATTCTTTTCCGGCAAGTCAGCAGAATCAGATCCGGCAGCAGTTGGCCGCTACTTTGCTGGGAGTGGTTTCCCAGCGTTTGATCCCTAAAGTTTCCGGCAGAGGAATGATCGCTGCTTTTGAGGTGATGATCGGAACTCCGCCGATTCAGGCTCTCATACGGGAAAATAAGACTCACTTGCTGCAGTCCACTTTGGAAACCAGTTTCAAGGATGGCATGATCACCATGGAAAAATCTTTGGAAGACCTTTATGCAGCCGGAGAGATCTCAGCAGAGGAAACCAAGAGATTCATGGCAGATTACCACAAGGTCAAGGATTTCTGATCTGACCTTTATTCACAATACAGAGTATTCAAGATCCGGCAGGAGTTTCTCAGCTTCAGCCGGATCAAATTTTCCAGGTGTGGGGTTGAGGCAGTTTGCGCTTGCTGCAGCCAGAGCATAACGGAACGCCGTAAAAATATCTTTGCCGGAACAGATTTCCGACAGCAGGATCGCGCTGGCTGTATCTCCGCAGCCGAGAGGGCTTGCGATGAATTTCAATTCCGGCAGCGTGTAGAAGGCGATTTGACTGCCGTCGGCAGCAAATGCCTTGCCGGGACCGTCGGTAATGGCTGCATATTTCAAATTAGCAAAACGGCTGAAAAGAGAACGCAGCCCTTCGAGGGGATCCTGAAGTCCGGAAAGCTCTGCCAGTTCCTCCCGGTTGATTTTGAGGATTATTTCTGCTCCGGCTGCGAAAACTTCATCCAGATCTCTGCGGGCATCTATGAGAAGCGGGACTTTGTATGCTCCGGCAAGTTTTGCAGCACGGATATAAAGGGCAGGATCAGTTCCGTCCGGCAGGGATCCGCAAAATGCGGCACCTGAAACTTCTTTAAGAACTTCTTCAAAAGAACCCAGCATAGCATCGACTTCTGCCGCTGAAGCCGGGAATGAAGGTTCGATTATTTCTGTCATCATCTGTGCTTTTTCATCCAGACAAGTGGTGCAGCAGCGGGTCGGGCCGGAAACCTTCACAGATATAAACTCCATGCCGCTTGATTTCAGGGCGGCATCAAGCTTTGCACCATTGTCCCCGCCGCTGAATTGAATGAGAGTAAAAGAGCTTTTTTTTGCACATGAAAGGGCTCGGCAGAAATTTATTCCTTTGCCGGAGGCAAGTTCATCCATCCGGCGGGCCCGGTTTACGGCACCTTTGGTGAAACTTTGAAAAAACAATGTTTTCTGCCATGCCGGATTCGGCCCTAAAACAGCAAGTTTATTCATATTATTTTCTCCAGAAGCTTGCATACTTCATCATCAGAGAAAGGACGGGGATTGGATTTCATGCTGCCGGATCTGCAATTTTTGACGATAAAGGGAAAATCTTTTTTTTGCAGATTCCAGGATTTGAAGTCAGAAGGCAGACCGCATTTGTCCCGTAAGTCTGCGATGGCTCCGATGAGTTTTTCCGGAGTTTCCAGATTGAAGCGCAGAGCAAGTTGTTTCATCGGATCGATCGAACAGGGCAGATTCCACTTCAGAACTTCAACAAGCAGTATTGCACAGCAAACCCCATGAGGAACGCCTTTCAAACCGCTGATGGGATGTCCGATACCGTGAGCAGCTCCCAATCCGGAACGGACAAATGCTGCACCGGAAAGCATACATCCCCGGCCAAGCATGTCAAAAACATGAGATGCACGGCAGCCTGATGCCGCTTGCTGCAATCCCTGCCAGGTAAGGAATGCTCCTTCGATCGACAACATGGAGGTCATGGCGTCGGATCTTGCTGAGATGGTACTTTCTATTCCCTGAGTGAGTGCATCAAATCCGGAGGAATAAAGTACATGATCCGGGGCACTTTCCAGCAGTTCCGGATCTATGATCGCCAAGTCGGCAAACATGGATGGACCGCGGAGAGATTTTTTGATATTGGTTTCATGGTCGCAAAGAACTGCGTTGGGAGTCATTTCTGCTGCAGTTCCGGCAGTAGTCGGCAGTGCGGCAAAAAAACAGCTTCGGCTGCCGAATGTAATGTCATCGCGGAACACATCGGTAACTGAAAGAGATGTATCGAGCAATGCCGCGATGGTTTTTGCTCCGTCAATACAGCTTCCGCCGCCCCAGCCGATGATATTGCGGGCACCGATTGAGCGGGCTGCTGCAAGAGCTGCGTCAGTTTCTGCCAGAGGAGCTTCGGCCGGAAAGGAAGGGAAAATTTCCACTTTGCGTCCGTCAAGTACCGGGAGCAACTCTTTTTCGATTTGATCCTTTGAATGGGAACCGCACAGAATAAATACATTACCTGGAATCAATTTTTCCGGCACTACAAAACGGTATTTTCTGCCAAAAAGAAGTTCAGCCGGACTTTGCATTTCAAAAATCATCTTTTATAACTCCTGTGCGGCGTAAAAACTGAAAAAGCGATGAGGCGGCATTGAATTCTGCCTGTTTACGGCTGCGCCCGCTGCCTATGGCTGTGTAGCGGCGCAGAGAAACTTCAACTTCATACAGCGGCATGTGCTGCGGGCCGCTGCTGCGCAGTATTTTATAGCATGGTACATCGTTCCACTGCTGTTGTGAAAACTCCTGCAGCTTGCCTTTGGGATTCAATTCCAGAAGCATTCTTTTGGGGTCGGGAAAATGACGGTTGATGGTTTCAAGCAGGAATTTGCGGACCTTTTCAAATCCCAACTCAAGGTACAACGCTCCGATAAAAGCCTCAAAAAGGTCTGCAAGAGTCGAATCGCGGTCAATCCCTCCGGCTCCCTGTTCGCCCCGTCCGATATGGAGCATGGGGCCGAGTTTGAATTCTCTGGCCAAAAGAGCAAGAGAACTTTCGCAGGCCAAAGCCGAACGGGTTTTTGTCATGTCGCCTTCGGACATAGTGGGGTAGAGCCGGAAAAGATGTTCTGTCAGAACGATTTCCAGGACGGAATCTCCTAAAAATTCCAATCTCTGGTTGTCATAATCAAGATTATGTTCCACCGCATAACTGCGATGAGTGAAGGCTTCGTTGAGGATCCGGGAGTTTCCTGTGATACCGAATCCTGCTGCAAATGTTTTCAAACGGTGCAATTTCTGACCCTTTTCTGTAAAAGGCCTGCATTCGTGAGCTGATGATCGGGGGATTACGGCGAATTTCCCGGTCAGCGGTTCACGCACGCCGGCGGTTGTAGAGATAATTTATCCGGAGTTCAAGTACCTCTGATGCAAGGTCGATCCCGCATGATTTATGATATGCGGCCAAAAACATTTCTTTGAATTTTTCAAGCGGTATCCTGGAGTTTACCTGGGCCGCAGAACTTATCAGCCTTGCCATTTCTCTGATGCGCACTTGCATACTCAGCGGTTTTCGATGAATTTTGCTGCCGTCCAGATCTATGACACCGGCATTACCGTCAGGAGCAAGGTAAAGATTACGCATACTCAAATCGCCATGTTCGATCCCGCTGTTGTGGAGTTTGACGATACTGGTGATGATCTTCGTGACAGCTTCTTCCGGGGCTTTGCATATCAACTCCGGCATAAAAGTGGTATCGGAGGACAACAGATCGGTAACGAGATAGTCCCTTACCGGCATAATAAGTCCTGATTCCCGCAAATACCCCCACGGGACCGGAGTATGGACTCCGGCTTTATGGGCAAGCATGGCACAGGCGATACATCGCTTGGGTCTTGACAGACGGAAAAGATGACGGAATCTGGAAAACAGATTTTTGTAAAAATAACACTTTACGAAAACTCCTGCCGCCACGGCAGAAGTTATCTTTGAACCGACCTTGAAAACTTGAGCTTTGTCAGCATTGAAAAGAATGACCGGTTCAAAGAGATCAACCGGGGAGTCAACGCGGCAGCGGCCGGAAAGATCACCTTTCCGGCAACGCTGAAATTTGTTGACTCTCCAATCTATCATGGCAGGTTTCAGAGAGCTTCCACTACCAGATCACCGACTTCAGAGGTGGAGTACCCCATCTTGCCGGCAGCCATGGATTTAAGCTTGTTTCCGGTGACATAAGCCATCGCCTTTTCAACAGCAGCGGCGGCCTCTTTTTCGCCGAGATAATCAAGCATCATTGCACCGGCACCGATCGCCGCCATGGGGTTGATGACATTGAGTCCGGTGTACTTGGGCGCAGAACCACCGATAGGTTCAAACATACTGACACCTTCGGGGTTGATATTTCCGCCGGAAGATATCCCCATACCGCCGGCAGTCATAGCTGCAAGGTCGGTGATGATGTCACCCATGAGGTTTTCTGTAACGATGACATCAAACCATTCCGGATTTTTCACCATCCACATGGTGGTGGCGTCCACATGGCAATAAGCGGTTTTGACAGTAGGATACTGTTTGGCCATTTCATTGAACGCCCGTTCCCACAGGCCGCAGACATAGGTAAGCACATTGGTTTTGCCCACCAGAGTGAGCTGAGATGTGTAACCGGCATTCTTGTCTTCTTCGGTAAGACCTTTCCAGGGATTTTCTTTGGTGTGGCGTTTTACGGCCAGTTCAAAGGCATATTTGAGACAGCGGTCGACCTGTTTGCGGGTATAGACCCAGTTCTGAACGGCAACTTCATCGGGAGTTCCGGCTTGAACGCTGCCGCCCATACCGGTGTAGACGCCGCCGGAGTTTTCGCGGACGACAACATAATCGATATCTTCAGTACCTTTGTTGGCAAGAGGGGTTTCCACGCCGGGGAAAAGTTTTACCGGACGGAGATTTATGTACTGATCGAGTTCAAAGCGCAAGCGCAGGAGAATCCCTTTTTCCAGGATACCGGGTTTGACTTTGTTGCTGCCGATGGCACCGAGCAGGCAGGCATCAAACTGACGGAGCTGATCAGAAGCATCATCAGGCAGGATCTCTCCGGTAGCCAGATAATGATCTGCACCCCAGCAGAACTCTTTGCGGTCAAGTGCAAAACCGAACTTTTTGCCGGCGGCATCAAGGACTTTGAGTGCCTCATTGACAACTTCGGGACCGGTACCGTCGCCGGGGATAACGGCGATTTTATAGTTTTTCATCTTGTAAAAAACCTTTCTCTGGGATCAATAGCGTTTCTGCTTGCTGCGGGCAAGGACACGGAGACGCAGAGCGTTGAGCTTGATGAATCCTGCGGCATCCTTGTGATCGTAGACATCGGCATCTTCGAAACTTGCGATGGCATCATCGTAGAGGCTGTATTCGGAACGGCGTCCGGTAACATGGCAGGCACCTTTGTAGAGTTTTACGCGGACATCACCGGTAACGAATTTCTGGCTTTCGGTGATCATGACCTGAAGCATTTCCCGTTCAGGAGCAAACCAGAAACCGTTGTAGATCATATCGGCATAACGGGGGATCAGACTGTCACGCAGATGCATGACTTCACGATCCATGGTGATTTCTTCGAGGCCGCGGTGAGCAGCGGCGAGGATGGTTCCGGCGGGAGTTTCATAAACACCGCGGGACTTCATGCCCACGAAACGGTTTTCGACGATATCCACGCGTCCGACAGCATGTTTTTTACCCATTGCATTGAGGGTACGCATGATGTTGGCGGGGCTGTATTCCTTGCCGTTGACCTTGACGGGGATACCTTTGTCAAAGGTGATGATCACATCTTCGGCTTCGTCGGCGGCTTTGGAAAGAGGTTCGGTCATGACCGCGATTTCTTCAGGGAGTTCCTGCCAGGGATCTTCCAGGATACCGCCTTCGAAACTGATGTGCAGCAGGTTGCGGTCCATGCTGTAAGGTTTCTTGGCCGAAACGCTCACAGG
>JAFVRT010000364.1 GCA_017504125.1 Lentisphaeria bacterium | reverse complement strand
CAGCATTGCAGTACGTTTGCCGTAGGAGTTCAGCAGGTGATGATACTGGGTCCCCTCGTGGTCGAGGTCGGGCCGGTCTGCCCCATCGTACCATACTTTTTCTTCGCCGCCGGGTTTCTGCTGAGTGTTCAAATGGGCTCTCGTTGCCATGCGGATCCGTTCAAACCAGCCCGCAAGGGAGCCGCCGTACCAGCCGCGCCATCCGAGGAACGGGGCATGATATCCGATAGCTCCGTGGAAAAATGTCGGTGTATGGTAAGCTGCATCCAAGCCGATCTGCTGGTCTATCACGGTTGCATTGAGCCGCAGATCGGGAGTTGTCATCCTGATACCGGTGTGTTTGCTGCGGATACCTTGAACTATTTCACTTCTGCGGTCGGTATCAAGATAGTAACGCAAGGTTTCTTCAGAACCGTTGTAAAGTACGACGAGGTCGCCTTCAAGCCGTTCACCGGGGGCGAGAGCCTTGACGAATTTAAGAACTGCCGGAGTTCCTTCGTGGGGGATCACAGCCATGGAAGGGGAAGTTTCCATGGCGGCTTCTGCCCCGTCTGTGATGAGTTCCGCATTGAAGCTGCATCCGGAAATGATCCTGTCTTTGCCGGCAGTATGGCTGATCTTGCCGTAATTGCCGCAAACTTCGGCTGCAGAGTCAGCGAAATCGCTGAGTGCAGGATCGCGGACGCTGCTTTCCAGCGGGTCAAATCTGCCGATATAATCGGTCATGCCTCCGAGAACCGCACAGAAAACGGTTTCGGAATCGGCGATGATATTGTAATGCACGAGGAATCCGTCATGTTTCTGCAGCGGATACACTTCGACGGCGATCTCTTTTTCAGGGAAATAACTTGAAACATCGCTGAGAGTGTATTCCATAAAACCGTGATGCCATGTACTCAGCACATCAGCGGCATTGTGGAACCATCTGCCGTAGGCATCTTTGTTTTTGGAACCGAAGCGGACTCCGGGAGTCAGGGCGATACCGCTTTGCAGGATCCCCCGTTTTGCCTGATAGCACCAGTTGTTTTTCATGCAGTCGCTGGCGGCCCCCATGAAAATGGGAGTATCTCCGGCAAAGGTGAAAAATCTTCCGTAACTTTCGGTATCCCGTTCATGACCGCCGTAAAGGACACGGTTGAAACGGTATTTGGAACCGAGTTTTCTCATGATGCCGTCGGCATCAAATGAATAATTGCAAATTTCAGACATTATGCTCTCTCCAGGTCGAGGTTAAAGAAATCAATAGCGTTATTGCGGCAGATCTTTTTCCATACTTCAGTAGGCAGTTTGCCGCTTTCGTGCATCTTATCGAACCAGAGTTTGCCATTGAACTGGGATTCTGTTTCGCTGTTGCAGCAATCGGTGCCGAAGAAAAGGCGGACCTGAAACTCGCACAGCAATTTTACTGCAAAATCTTCATCTCTCCGCAGATATGACATGGCATCAGAAAGTTCCGCATAAAGATTCGGGAACTCCCGCAGCAGCTGCTGGGCAACGCCTTCACATTCTATCTTGCCGCGGTTGGCCGGAGATCCGTGCTGCAGACCATCCACCCGGAAGATCGCTTTGCAGCGGGCCGGACGGGGACGCGCCGTACACTCCGCCCAGAAGATCGGACCGTGGGCGATATATTTCAGATTCGGGAATCTCTGCAGAGTGTGTTCAAGGAAGGGCAATCCCGGAGCATCGTAAAGTCCGAAATCTCCCATCGTGCGGTCTGAACCGTCGGTGGTTACCGGCAGTCCGACTTTTTCGGCACAGGCGAAAAGATTCTGGACCCGTTCATCATCCATGGACATATTGGGCATGATCTCGCCTACGCCGTAGCATCCGAGATCCTTATAATACTGCAGCACGGTATCCAGCGGTGCATCGGCGCGGTTTATCAGCGCGCGGGGATCGATATTGCAGTAGGGGAAGATCCGTTTCGGATATGCTTTTGCCATATCCAGGATATCTTCATTTGCCTGCGGCAGATAAATTTCAGAATTGACCACCGGAAGCACAAAGCCGGCTTCGATACCGTAACGGTCATAACGGTCGAGCAGTTCTTCGATCGTACAGAATTTTGTTACAAAGGGTACGGGACAACGATACGCGTGAGCATGAAAGTCTATGTATTTCAATTTATTTCCTCAATTTATTGCAGATTTATTGTTTTGGGAAACTTTGCTGGTGTAATATACCGCAATAATGCAGGAAATGCAAATACATTTTATTCATTATTGAACCTCTTGGACAAATTTCTTAAATAACAGTTTTTTTAATGGTATTTTGAAAAATGGTGCATTATATTATACCGGATACTTGAATTTTCATACGGGAGCTATTGATAATGAGCAGAGTTAAATTTACAGTTTTTTCCGATTTGCATCATCATCCGGCATGGTATAAGTCAGATGCTCCGGAACGGTTGAATGCCATACAGAAACGCGCTTTGGAAAGCGGTTCTGAATTTATGCTGCATCTGGGGGATTTTTCCCATAAGCCCTCCGCGTGTCCGGAACTGATAAAACAATACCGGGAGTTTCAGATCCCCGGATATTTTGTCCTCGGAAATCACGAATTCGATATCGACTCCTACGAAACTGTTTTAAGCACCATGGGACTGGAAAACGGTTACTATTTCTTTGATCACGGCGGATTCCGTTTTGTCATCATGGATGAAAACTGGTTCCGGGATTTTCCCGGAGTTTATTTCCACTACTCTGAGCGGAACTACT
This sequence comes from Lentisphaeria bacterium, assembly GCA_017504125.1. Taxonomy (GTDB): domain Bacteria; phylum Verrucomicrobiota; class Lentisphaeria; order Victivallales; family Victivallaceae; genus UBA1784. The sequence goes on along the minus strand of JAFVRT010000364.1, from coordinate 3,327 downwards.
TCGATCATCCCGGATTCCGGGACTGGATGCCGCCGCAGGAAATCGAATGGGTGCGTAAAACTGTTATGGATTCTCCTTATCCCTGTATTCTGGCAAGCCATGCTCCTGTTGATTATGCGCCCAACCGTAAAGCCGGGATCCAATGCAAGGAGGAAATTGCACAGATCATCCGGGATTCCATGGGTACTCCGGGTCAGGTCATACTGTGTTTGAACGGCCACTATCACCGCAGCGGTATGGATGTCATCGACGGAGTTCCCCGGCTGGATGTCAATTCTGCCACATTCAACTGGATCCCCAATCCCCATTACCTTTTCCCGGAAAAGGAATGGTATCAGCAGTACGAATGTATTGGCAACATGGTGATCTATGAAAATCCGGTCAGCGCAGAGGTGATCATCGATACAGAGGCGCAAACCATTGAAGTTATCGGTACAGAAGGCAAGTTCCTGCATGATATTTCCACCGAAGCAAGCGGCAACAGCTCCGGAAGCAGACTCAGTACTCCGGATATGATCTCGACCATAGTGAAATACGGTATGTGAGTTTCTGCGGTTTACCGGAAAAAAGTTGAAAATCTTGTGCCGGGATGATATATTATCTGGAGAGGTGATTTCAAAAGTCCTCAAAAATGTCAAAGTGCCCTTGCTTCGATCTGTCAAAGGGAGCGTTTTCGGCTGTTGCCTTACAGGCAGCAGGTTCAAACTGCCCTTTGCCTTTTGGGGAATGACTTAATCACCTCCTGGATACAGATGAATTTTCAGGAATTTCGAGGTAATGATGATCGACTTTTTTATAAAACGCAAAAAGCGCAAATTTCTTTCTGAACTGCGGAGCCGCCGTCATGATGAGGACGATCTGCTCAATAATGAACAGCGGCAACGCTTCGATGAGGTCATTGAACGCTTCGCTCAATCTGCTCCGGAAGATTTTGACAAGGCATCGGCAAAAGCCGTAAAAGAGATGGATTCCATAGTGCCTCCCTATTCCCGTATCAGAAATCTGCTGGATCTGCTGATCGTGGTGGGAGCTGTGGCTTTCGGCATAAGGGGATTGTTTTTTCAGCCCTTCAAGATCCCTACGGGGTCGATGCAGCCCACTTTGTACGGGATCCACTACATGAATACCACTCCGCTGGGGAAAAATCTGCCCGGATTTCTCAACTATGTTCTTTTTGCTTCCCGGAAAGCCCATCTTGAAGTCCAAGAAGACGGCGAAGTACAGTTCCGCCGTTATAAAAATTCATTTTTCAGCGATGCTGTGGAGTTTTCTGTCGGAAGACATATCCATACCCTGCCGGGAAGTCCGCAGAAGGTAATGGAGTACTCCGGACTTCAGGAGGGCATGGAGTGCCGCAAAGGAGAAGTCAGGTCCGACGGATTTCTTTCTATGGGGGATCACCTTTTTGTGGAGCGTTTTTCCATATATCTCTGTCCGCCGCAACGGGGCGAAGTGATGATCTTTACCACCGACGGACTCAGGGCAGGCGGTGAACCTTTGAGCGCATCATCGGGATTCTATTATGTGAAACGCCTTGTGGCCATGCCAGGTGATACGGTCAGGCTGAAAGATAATCAGCTTTATGTGAAACCCGCCGGAGAAAAGGAGTTCAAAAAGATCCAGCATATTGCTCCGCGGACAGCCAGACTTTACTCCGGCAAAGGCGGTTATCAGGGGCATTTGAGTGTCATGGGGGATTATAAACTTTTTGGCGCGGATGAGGACTATGTGGTTCCCGCAGATCACTATTTCATGCTTGGGGACAACTCCGCATTCAGTTTGGACAGCCGTTTTTTCGGAGCTGTTCCCAGACGCAATCTGGTCGGACGGAGCTGGTTTATTTTCTGGCCTTTCAGCCGCCGCTGGGGATTGACCGACCGGCTTGATCCCATAGACGAACCCACCGGTAATGCTGTGCGCGGTACATTCCCGGTCATGTACAGGCAGTGAAAACAGTACAAAAAATAATTTTTCCGAAATCCTGATATTTTTTCAAAGGAGGCTTGCAATTTATTAAAGTATGTGTTATAATATTACTACAGCGTGAATAATAACACATAAATATATGAAAAAGCAGCCTCTTTACAAAAAAATATATGATAATATCAAACGGGCCGTTAATGAAGGTGTCCTGATTCCGGGGGACCGCATACCTACTGTTGAGGAATTGCGTTCCAAGTACGATGTCAGCCATATTACTGTACTTCACGCTTTGAAAGAACTGCAGAATGACCGTATCATTGAAGCTTCCGGCAAGCGTTACGCCGTTGCCGGAACCAGAACGGTACACTCTTTGCAGAATATGGCTTGTATCGGAGTTTTGACCCGGACTCTGTGGCCATGGTCCATAAAAGATAATTATTTCAATGATATCAACTACGGTATCGATGATGAGTGTGCCGTCTGCAACCTGACGGAAATACGCATACCCAAGTGCCGCATGCTCAATGCCTTTCCTGTCGTGCCGCGGGCTTCCCTTGATGAGATAGTCGGCAGCGTTGACCGGATGCCTGAGGTGGACGGCTTCATCTTTGATGAAAGGATCCCTGATGAACAGATCAGCATGATACTTTCACGCCGTCCGGTTCCTGCAGTGGGGGTGAACCGCCGTACCGGACTGGATATTCCGGCGGTGATCCCCGATAGTGCCGGAGCGGTCAGGCTGCTGGTTGAAACAGGACTCCGTCTGGGGTGCAAGGGATTTATTTTCAGCCGGGACAGCGCGAATACCCAGGTGGGGATCGAAAGACTGCAGGCATTTATCGACATGGGGATCGCTCCGGAACACCGCCGGGTCATCAGTAACGCCAGTATCGTAACTATGGATCTTGCCTTGAAGGAGTTTTTCAGCGCATTTGATGAATTGGCTCCATTGGGCAAGATCATGATAATCGCTCATGGTGACTCCTATGCCCGTTCTCTGCTGGGGGTACTGGGCGGGCAGCTTGAGTGGAAAGGGACACCTTTCTGTATTGCCGGGATCAATAATCTCGGTGCGGCGGTCAATTTTTCGCCCCGGCTGTGTTCGGTCGATGTGGGGAGTGTGGAAATAGGCCGCATGGCAGTACGGGCTTTATGTTCAGGATATTGCAACAAGGTATTGTCGCCTCCTGTAAAACTGGAAATGGGAGAAACACTTTGCTGAAATCTGTTTATCTCAACAACAGGAGAAGTTTTATGGAAAGACACAGCCATCCCATAGGAAAAGAAAAAGTTGAAAGATGATGGTTCTGGATGCAACTTATATTTCAGCAAAAAAAACAAGGAGCATCCATGAAACCATCAAAGCATAAAATGACCGTGTTATCGCAAATATTCAAGTTGATT
>JAFVRT010000363.1 GCA_017504125.1 Lentisphaeria bacterium | reverse complement strand
GTCCCAGTCTGTTTTTCAAGTAAAAAAAATATAAATTGTTTGAAATTTTCATACGGCGGGTGTATATTTATTTCGGAATACGGCCTCAAGCCTGTGCCGTACCGGAACTGCACGGAGGAGTGTATGGAATTTGAAAAAATATGGTGGGGCCTCGCATTGACTGCAGCAGCAGGACTAGCTACGGGAGTCGGCAGCCTTATTGCCCTTTTTGCAAAGCATGCCAATAAAAAATTTCTCTCCTGTGCCCTCGGCCTTTCCGCCGGAGTCATGGTCTACATATCCCTGTTTGAAATGCTGGGCGAGGCTCATCAGGAATTGGGAAAAATTTGGGGAGAACGGCTCGGCAGTTTCGGAGGAACAGGCGCATTTTTTGCCGGCATGCTAATCGCCATGCTCATCGACCGTCTCATTCCTGCGGCTGAAAATCCTCATGAAGTTCAGGATGTGGACGATGAAATAAAAGGCCCATCCCCCACAAAAAAACAACTGTTCCGCGGAGGTATCCTCTTTGCCATAGCCATTACCATACACAACTTTCCTGAAGGAATGGCTGCTTTTATTTCCTCTCAAGGATCCACGGCCGCCGGTCTTTCCATAGCCGCGGCTATCGCTATTCACAATATTCCTGAAGGTATCACCGTTTCCATCCCTATCTACAATGCCACCGGCAGCCGCTGGAAGGCTTTTGTCTATTCATTTCTGAGCGGTCTTGCCGAACCGCTCGGAGCTCTTGCCGCTTTCGGGGCCATGCAATTTTTTGCAGCACCTTTCCTGCTGCCGCTTATTTTTGCCTCAGTAGCAGGCATCATGGTGTTTCTTGCTTTCGATGAACTGCTGCCATTGGCTGAAAAATACGGAGAGCATCACTGGGCCATAGCCGGAGTTATAAGCGGAATGCTGATAATGGCTCTCACTCTCGCCCTCTAAAAAATATCAAGGAATTTTCTTATGGAAGAAAAAAAACTGCCATTAATAACGATTCGATGCGACCGTCCTTCTCATGTTTACAGAATGGGAGAATATGCGGTATTTGAAATCACCTCAGAGATCCCCGGAGTTGAAGTCGAAGCGACATTTACTGCAGACGGAGAAGCTGAACTTGAGCGTTTCAAGATCACAACACCATGTTCGTTGAAATATACATTACCATTCCCCGGATTTCTGCGCTGCACAGCTGAAGCTGACGGCATGACTAAAGGTCTGGCCGGTGCGGCATTTGATCCCGGAGCAATACGCCCGGTATTGCCGGCTCCGGAGGATTTTCAGAAGTTCTGGCAGAATGCCCTTGCAAAGCAGGAAATGTTCCCTGCCAATTTCCATTCAGAAGAACTCACTTCCTTTTCCGATGAAAAATTTCAAGTTTTTCTTCTGGAATGCGATACTGTAAATAACCAGAAATGTTACGCTCATCTCAGAATGCCGCGCAACAAAAGTAATATACCTATGCTGGTTTATTACGACGGAGCCGGTCCGTCTTTATGCAATGAGTATTTTATGCTTCATTGCAAAACTGCATACCGGTATCTCTCCGACGAAGTTGCACATCTGGCAATATTCACTCACCCATACCGTCCGCCGATGACCCGTAAGGAACATGAAAATATACACAAAGAATATGTCGATTCCCTGGGTTCCGGTTCATCATATTGGAACAGCGGTCTGGAAAAAGGCGTGGAACACACCTTTTTTTACCGCGCCATACTCGGTGCTGTGAGAATGTGCAACATCGTTTCGGAAATGCCGGAAATCGACAAAACACATATCACCTGCCTCGGAGGCAGTCAAGGCGGAGGTTTCGGAATATTCATCACAGCTCTCTGTCCGCATATAAATGCCGTTTGCAGCGGAGTTCCGGCATTCTGTGATTGCGGGGGATTCCTGGCAGGGCATCATTCGACCACCTCAGAAAACCCGGTTCTGCGGAAATATTACAAACACATGCGTTATTTTGATCCGGCCAATTTCGCGCCCATGATAAAGGTACCGGTCTATATGAGTTGCGGTTTTATAGATACCACCTGCCAGCCTTCCGGTATTTACGCCGTTTACAATGAACTGCACGGCAACAAGATAATGTTCCATAAAACACTCCATGGTCATGCGGACGGTCCGGCAGAGTATGCTCCGCTCTTATGGTTCTGGGTCGGATGTCATTTGGGTCTTCATAAATAATATAAGGAATCAAAAAAATGAACCTTCCAGTTATTCACGATCCGGCAGTCATCGCAATCGACTTGCAGGAAAAACTTGTTCCCTCTGTTAATGCCGGAGCCGATACAGTTGCCAGAGCCAGAGTATTGCTGCAGGGAGCGGCCGAACTTGGGGTACGGGTCATTGCCACGGAACAGTATCCCAAAGGTCTGGGCAATACAGTTCCGGAAATCGCAGAAACCTTTGCTCCCGGAACTCCGGTCATTGCCAAAACCTCCTTTTCTGTTTTCGGTGAGGAGCAGTTCCGCACCGAACTTTTGAAAAACCGTCCCCACTCTCTGATATTCTGCGGCATAGAATCCCATGTATGCGTTTTGAGCAGTATTTTTGATGCTATTGAGGAGGGATTCCCGGTGATCGTAGCTGCAGATGCCGTGAGTTCGCGCAAAAGCTGTGAGGTCACTCTTGCCCTTGAATCGGCCCGTCAGGCCGGAGCATGGATCCTGAGCACCGAAACCATTCTTTTCCTGTTGTTGAAAAACAGCCTGAATCCTCACTTCAAAGCAATTTCCAAGCTGATAAAGTGATATCAAATCATATCATGCAGAACGCTCCGGGAAACTCCCGGAGCGTTTTTTTATTTGGCTCTATGCCCGATACGGGTAGTTTTTCATTCGCAATATCTTTTAGCGGCACAATGCTTTGGCAAATCTTGCAAAAGCATTGTGCTGAAAAAGGTTTGGGAAAGGAGGGTTCCGTCTTCGTTACACTACGCCGTGACAAGGGGAGACACAAGTACAACGAAGCCGACGTTTCGGCTTTCCTCCCGCCCCAACTCCCTGAACCTCATTTACCGACCTTTATCGGGAACAAAGCTTTTTATTTATCCGGCACAACCGCCGGGCAGCGGCATATTTCATTATAAGAAATCTGCTGCATAAAAATAAATCCTTCGTAATTTACCATTTGAATAATATGATTTATGCATTATTTTAAGTCCGTACGGTGTTATGATCATCTTTTTATCAGGAAAAGTTTTCATTATGATAAAAATCGTTCCAAAGATAATATTACTTATGGAGATCTTTGCTTCCGGAGAAGAATATTCTTTTTCTGAGATAACCGAAAAAGTCCGGCTTTCAAAATCAAATGTTTCGCATCTTTTGAAATCGCTTTGTGAATGCGACATCCTGGAAAAATCCGGTTACGGCAAATACCGCAGAGGATACCGTTTCAGCAAACTGTGTTCCGTCTATAATCCCAGTCACCGCCTTATGAGCATTGCAGAAAGATGTGCAAATAATCTTGTCGGACTGCTCAACGAATTAGCCGTAATAAGTTTAAGGAGCAACGAACAACGGCTTACTGTAGTAAAACTCCGTCCGGAAAAAAATATTCAGGTCGATCATGAACGGCATTATCTTGCAGACTGGTACAGCACAGCAAGCGGCAGAATACTTCTGGCACATGCACCGGAAGATATTGTAAAACAGGTTCTGAAACGCTACGGAGTACCTTCCAGACAGGCCTGGCGGGAAGCAATAACACTCCCCAAGATGAAACTGGAACTTGCTGTTATCAAAGAGCAGGGATTTTCAACCATAGATGTGGATGATGAGATCAGAGCCATAGGAGTTCCGGTACGGGATGCTTCAGGTGAATTTCTGTTGAGTATCTCCACCGCGTTTGCGACCTTCAAGCGGCTCAAAAGTGATGAGGAAATTATAGAACAACTGCGTTTTCTCGCTTCATCCATGGAACAGGAAATCTGTTTGAACAACATTTGTGTCAAAGATTTGAAATTAAATAAAAACCGAGTCAGCATAAACTGACTTGAATTCACCAAAGGAGAACAAAAAATGAGCCAGCTTATCAAAGAATACACTTCTCAGATCACTTCCATTCAGGAATGTATTGCCAGAGAGGAAGAAGAAAATATCCTCAAGGCGGCAGATCTGCTTTCCGATAAAGTATGTGACGGACGCCTTATCAATATTTTCGGCGCAGGAGGCCATTCCGCTATTGCCGCCATGGAAATTTTCTGGCGTGCAGGCGGACTTGCCCAGATCAATGCAATGTTTCCGGCCGGAACCAATATTGTTTCAGCGGCTCCGACTACGGCAAAAGTTGTGGGGCTTGCTCCGTACATCCTGAACTTTTATGATGTCAACAAGGATGATGTACTGATACTGGTCAACTTTTACGGGCTGAATATCGTATCTGTCGATGTGGCTGTGGAGGCCAAAAAACGCGGAGTACAGCTGATAACAGTCAATGCACACAAATTTGCCCAGAAAGTTCCGGATGATTTCATCTGGCGGCACCCCAACAAGAAAAATATCAACGACTATGCAGACATCGCTATCGATAACCATGTTCCCTATCCTGACGCGGTATTGAAAGTTCCCGGAGTACCGGAAGAAGTCGCACCTACTGCCACCATTCTCACCTGTTTCACCTTGAATCTGATGATGGCAGAAACGATCCGCATGATAAAAGAAAAAGGCGGCACACCGGAAATCTGGGTCAGCAACAACATTCCCGGATGTGATGAACACAATAAACCGATCCACGACAAATACCGTAAGCGTATCCATCATCTTTATCCGGTCTGGTAAGAAAGTCTGCATCGGGAAATATCTGAAATGATTATCAGAAATTTCAGGGAAAAAGATATCGGTGAGATCTTTGCTTTGTATAACAAATGCATGATCGCCGATCGTGTTGATTATGATTTTTTCATGCAGTATCTGCTGCTTTCTCCCAACTTCTCTCCGGAGGGACTTTTTGTTGCAGAAGACGGCAGCAGAATAACCGGCTGGACGCTGGGAGAAACTGTCTTCCGTGAGTTCGATCCATGGGGCGATCATGTGAAGAAAAATTCCGGCAGGGGATTCCTGATGGCTCCGGCAACAGAAGATCATACGACCGGAATGAAACTTATTGCTGCGGCAGAAAATTATCTTGCAGCCCAAAACTGTAAACAGATACGCTGTGCAATTCCCGGCTATACTCTTTTTCCCAACGGGATCGATGAAAAAAATTATCCGCAGCTGCATCAGCTTCTCCTTGATGCAGGATATGAAATCAGTGAATACAGTTATTCCATGGAAAGAAGTCTGGAAAATTATTCCACTCCGGAAAAAATCAGGCTTACCGCTGAAAAATTGGCAGCCCAGGGAATCATTGCCGATACTTGCCGGATAAATGATCTGCCGGGGTTGCGCCATTTACTCGCAGAAAGCGATTTGAAAAACTGGATGCATCTGGTATTGCGTAAGGCAGAACAAAAAAAACTTGATGAAGCTGTAGTGTTGAGAAATCAGGAAAAACTCCTCGGTTATTGTCAATACAATTATTTCGGCACCCCGGAAAGAATAGGTCCTTTTGGTATCGCGCCTGAAATACGCGGCAAAGGAGCCGGTACCGTCATGATAGCCAAACTGCTTGAGATCATGTCGGAAAAAAATTTCAAACATGTCTGGTTCGCCTCATGTTCAGAAGGACTCATAGACTTTTATGCCGGAAACGGCCTTCAGGTATTCAGAAAAAAAAGTATCTTTGAAAAAAAAATACAATGATTGAATATGAATAATATCAAGATAACACTACCGGAAAATCACGGAAGGACTGCAGAATTCGCACATGAGGAAATATGCAGCTTTCTCTCAAGATCAGCATTGCAAGATGATATTTCGCTGACCATGAAGATCGATCCGGTTCTGGGTCAGGATGAATTTCTTTTGCTGGGCCAAAGAAAATACATTCTTTCTGCGGGATCTGAAACAGCTTTATTGTACGGTTCTTACGAATTTTTGAGACAATTGGGATTCCGTTTTTTCAGTCCGGATCCGTGGGATACCGTGATCCCGGAGCGTATCAGCGAACTCCCTGAAATCGATTACCGCTTCAAACCGGCATTTGCTCTGCGCGGCTTTTTTGCCGTGGAAAAACGCGATACTCCTGAGTTCCTTTTGTGGATGGCAAGAAATTATATGAATCTGTGGACTTGCAATGTAAACAACATGGAACTCTGCGGCAAACTGGGAATGAAATTACGGGGAAATCCGCCTTCCGGGATGCATCGGCTGTTTGAAGATTATCTGCCGCCGGAAAAATATGCGGACAAACATCCGGAATATTATTGTTTGCACAAAGGGAAACGGCATTTTGAGATGAAAGGCGTGGAAGCTGCATACAATATCTGTACTTCCAATCTTTCCGCTGCCTCAGAGTTGGCAGAAAACATTGCCGCAGACCTCGGTCCGGAAGGAAATCTTGCAAATGTATCTGTCCTTGTCTTCGCATCTTTTGACAACGGCACATGGTGCGAATGTGAAGAATGTAAAAAACAGGGCAATTATACCGCCAGACTCCTGAAATTGGCAGATAAATGTCTGAAAATAATAAAGCAGCGGGTAAAAAGAGAAATATTCCTGATAATCCCGGCCTACCATGAAACTTTGTCGCCTCCGGATCTTCCCATGCCGGATGGGTTTGATTATGAACATATCGCCGTTGAATTTTTCCCCATAGAGCGTTGCTATGCTCATTTCTTTGATGATCCGGAGTGTCCGGCAAACAACTTTTTAAAACAGCATTATGAAGCCTGGACAGAGCTGAAAAAATTCCGCATCTTCGTCTGCGAGTATTACAATGTATCAACTTTTGCTTCCGCAGCTTTTGTTTTTGATGATTTCATCAGCCATGATTTGAAATTTTATCAAACTTCCGGAACCGGATATATAAATTATATGCATGTTTCAACCGCGTTATGGGGTGAACTTGCCATGACCAATTGTGCATTTGCATCTGCCGCTGCCGGAGTTGAATTTGACCGGAGCGATTTTCTGTTCAAACGCTATGGAACTGCCGCAGATACAATGAATGAAGTTTATGAAAAACTGCGCAGAGTTTCCCGTATTTCAAAGCCATTTTTCCACTACCTTGGAAAAAATCAATATTCCCTCGAAGTGAAGTTGAAAAATCATCAGAAAAGCAATTCTTTTTTTCTCCCCGGACACTTTGAGGAATCTTTCAGCACCGAAACGATTCCTTCGGCAGCAGAGGCACTCAAACTGCTGAAAGAAGCCCTGGAACTGACAACAACTGCAGCATCAGCTCAGCATGGCAGAGTACGCCAGCTCCTCGAAACTGATATCATGCGTCTGGCTGCAACCGCAAGACGGGCGGAGTTCATGTTTGATATGGCACAGCTGTTCCAGGCAGAATCTGCAGAAAATCTCTCTGCCGCCATGCAACTGGCAAAGAAAATCAGGGATACCGGAGAGGCCATGAGAAATGACACCATTTCCGTATCGCATATCAGATCCGCAGGAGCCCCGAACCTGAAACTTTATATCAATGCTCTGACCGCGACACGCCTGCAGAACCTCTACCGCTCCGTGATGGAGCAGTATGGCTTGGAGATCGCACCATTTTCAGATGCCGAAAACAGTACAGTCCGTCAGGGATAAAAAGGTCAGTTGACCATATTCCAGGCTTGAGCTACTGTATCTGCAGTAACTTCACATGTTCTGGCATCTATTATGCGGCACCGGGGATTTTCCGGCAAGACGGCCCTGGAAACCAGTTCGATACGCAAAGTAACCGGATATTCGACGACCGGTATGACTTTGACCGGAATATTTCCGAGTGCTTCCATGGTTTTTTCAATGATCATCTGATGCGTATATTTCAATGGAGGCAGCATGGCTCCGTCACAGGAAAAGCCCTTTTTCACCTGGCAAGTTACAACTCCGGGGATCCATTCTGCGGCTTCGATACAAGTTTTATCATCTCCACTGACCATAACTACCGGAATTCCCTTTTCGGCAGCGACAGCGGCACAAAGGCCGATTTCTCCCACCTTACGGCCATTGAGCCATACATTCTGTATCTTTGACGAATTCATAGTATGTTCACAAACAGCTCCGTAAGTTCCAGCCATAGCATGATAACCGAGAAAAATCACACCATCGGCCCCTTCTGTTGCCGGCATAAGATCACCCGGAGTTCTGCCATCAAGGAGTTCCGCTCTCGAATCGATCTGTGAACGCATCACATTGAAACCGCCGCCGTGTCCGTCTTTCACAATGATTTTATCGGCTCCGGCACGGACACAACCTTCGATGCATGCATTGATATCTGCGGCAAGCATTTTTCTTGCTTCAGCGATCAAACCCGGACGCCCTTCACCTGCATTGATATAAAATGAACTTGCAACACCGCTGACTCCTTCAAGGTCGGTTCTGATGCATATTTTCATATTGTCATCTCCTTTTTCAACGGCAATTCAACCACGCTTCTTCCAACGAACAGCCATTCCCCTCACTGATACGGGAATCCGCCTCACTTGCGGACTGGACATCGGAAGAAAGATATTCTATCTGCAGTTTCACCGGTTTGTCAATGAAGAAATCAGCTTTAACGGGAATATCCCTGATCGCTTCAGCACTTTTTTCTGCTATCAGACTCC
>JAFVRT010000037.1 GCA_017504125.1 Lentisphaeria bacterium | reverse complement strand
GTCAACAGCAGTACAACTGCGGACTCCGGCCAAAGTGCGCCGGAGTCCATTTTGTTCCAGCAGATCTCCGGGGACAGGGCGTGCTGCCGGTTCAAGAAGTATTTCCGAATGATCCTGTACGATCCCGTTTTCTTCCATTTGTGAATTTTCAATAAAAAAGGCCCGGAACATCTCGCCTTCGCTGTAGCAAGTTTCCCCGTCTGCCATACCGGTACAACGGTAGAGCGTAATAAGACAATTGGTTTTGAACATATGTAAAAATATCTCCTTTCATCTGTGAGAATTTTGTCAGGAAAAATCTGATTTTTGTGCAGTAAACGGAAGTTGAAAAATTTGCCTTTTGGAGTTATATTATAAAAATTCTGATAAAGTAAAAAAATATCGATGAAAACTTCTGAAAAATCTCCGGATCTGGTATCGATCGGATTTGTGAACTTTTTAAGTTCTCTGGTAACTGCATGTTTTTGCGCATATGCTGCGCTGGCTGAACACCGGGGTTCTCCGGTATTCAACCGTCAGGCCATGAATATGCTGCTGGCAGGGGCTCTTTTTACACTCCCTCATTTGTTCATGCCGCCCGTTACCCGTTACCTTACCACCCGTTTTTCCAGCCGGAACAATATAACTTTTGCTCTTTTGACAAATTTTGTATTGATGACGGCAGGAATTACTGTATTTGCACTGACTATCGGAGTAAAAATCGCGCTCCCCGGCATCATGATGCTTATGGGAATGGTGATGCTGTGCGGCATGGATTATACTGTATACCGTACAGCTTTGCGTATCTATGTGGCGGAAACAGTCCCTAAAGCCATGCTTCCGGTTGCCGGTGCCGTCACAGAATGTTCCACTTTTGCCGGAGTTGTTGCCGGTGTGATCGCAGCCGGACTGGCTGCCGAATTGGAAATTTCACCGGCCGGAGCCGGCGTGTGTCTTACAGGATTGTCTTTTATGGCTCTTTCGGCAGCAACTCAGCTGAAGCCAACTCTGGCCCCGTTTCCCCGACTGCGTTTTTCCGGTTTGCCGAAAACATGGCTGGCCGTTATCCGCAAAGAGGAACACGGTCTGGAACTTATGCTTACCGGAATTGGAGAAAGCTACATCATAGGAGCGATCATTTTTGCGGCCTCTCTGGCGATCCAGTATGTTTCCTTCACTTTCGGACTGCATATAGGGGACATGGCCCGTGAATATACTATCATGGGGGCTCCGCTGGCAGGTGCTTGCGGAGGTATAATCCTCGGCGCAAGTCTGTGCCGGAAAAATGCAGAAATAGGGTTGGTTCCTCCGGCATCGCTGATGATGACACTTTCAACTTTCTGCATAGGTTTGCTGCCGCTGATCAAAGATGATATAATCGAAACATGGAGTTTGGGGATCCTGCTGCTGATATTCGGATTTTTTGCCGGTATAGTATTGATCCCGCTGCAGGCTTATCAGAAATATTTCGTCCCGGAAGATTTACGCAGTTCATTTTTTGCCTGGTTCTGTTTCCCTTTCGGGCTGGTGGTGATCGCCGCTATCGGATTATCATTCCTCATGTATAAGTTCCGGATCGAAGTATTTCCTGTCGCAATGGGATTTTCGGTATTGACTCTGGTGATCGGAGTGATAAGTTTTCTGCTCATGCCTCAATTCCTGTTGCGGATGTGTACCAAATTGCTGCTCTTGACTTTTTACCGTCTGAAAGTGTGGAACGCAGAGAGGATCCCGGAACAGGGCCCGGCTCTGCTCATTGCCAACCGTGCATCGTTTATGGATATGCTCTTTGTTTCCGCATGCACTTCCCGCCCGGTAAGGTTTATGATGGATGAAAGTTACTACAATGCGCTGCCTTTTCTGCGTCCATTGCTCAAAGCTGTCGGTCTTGTGGAAGTTCCGGCAGGAAAGCCCAAAAAATTGCTGCAGTTTTTCCGCCGTTCCAGAGAATTGTTCCGTAACGGGGAACTTGTGTGTGTGTTCCCCGAAGGGGATATCACCCGTAACGGTTCCATGTCCGGTTTCAAAGACGGGATGTCGGCATTGCTGCCCAAAGATATTGATGTGCCGCTTATCCCGCTGCATATCGGTATGACATGGGGCAGTATTTTTTCCTGTTACCGCGGTAAATTCAAATTCCGCAGATTCAGTGCATCTCCGCATCCGGCATCAGTCACGGTGGGGAATCCCCTCCCCCGCGAAAGCAATGCCTATGAGATCCGTATTGCCATGTCTGAACTTGCGGCGGAAACTGAATTGACTCCTACTCCGGAAGAAAAACCCTTTCATTCTCAGGCCTTGTTTCTCGGACGGCGTTTCCCTCACCGGTGCATCGTGGGAGAATATGACGGGCAGAAATTTTCTCTGCCCGGTGCAGCTTCTGTCGCGGTGGAAAGTATCATGATAAGCCGTTTTCTGCGGCGCATCGTTCACCGGAATGAGGAATATCTGGGAGTTATGCTGCCCAACAGTATAGATGCTGTAACTTCGATGATCGGCATACAGTTGACCGATTGCACTCCGGCCATGCTCAACTATACCGCATCTGCGGAATCCTTGCGCAGCGCAGTTGAAACTGCAAAGATCAGGCATATAATAAGCTCAAGAGCTTTCATCGAAAAACAGAAACTTGCCGCCATGCCTGAGATGATCTTTATTGAAGATATCAGAAAACATTACGGCGGCAGAATCAGAAGATTGTTGTGGCATTGTGTATTGCGTATACTTTCCAGCCGGGAACTTATGCGTCTTCTTGCTCCGGCCAGCTGGGATGATGTGAACAAGGTGGCGGTGCTGATTTTTTCCAGCGGTTCCACCGGCAATCCCAAAGGTATCATGCTGACGCATCATAATATAACCGGAGATGTCAGCGCAGTAATAAAAACTACCGACTGGCACCGGAGTGACCGGATCCTGGGAAATTTGCCGCTTTTTCATTCTTTCGGTATGAATACCTGTCTGTGGCTCCCGATGTTTACCGGTGCAAGAGTGGTCATGATACCCAATGCTCTTGATGCCAAATCAGCTTTGACGGTGTTGAAAGAACAACAGATCTCCGTGCTTATGACCACGCCGGGATTTTTACAGATCTATATGCGCAGCGGCAAACCGGAAGATTTTAAAAGCATCCGCCTGACAGTCGCCGGAGCTGAAAAGCTCCGTTCCGATATTGCCGACAAATATTATGAGATGACCGGGCTGGCTATTGCAGAAGGTTTCGGAAGTACAGAACTTTCACCGATCGTGTCGATCAATGTGGCAACTTCAGTCAGTGATCTGGGTGTAAAAGTCGCCAAGCGTGGAAGCATCGGCCCGGCGTTGAGCGGAGTTTGTGTCAAGATAGTCGATCCGGAAACCTTTGAACTGAAACCGGAAAATTGCGACGGTCTTCTGATCGTAAAAGGAGCAATCGTGATGAAAGGATACTTGAATCAACCGGAAAAAACAGCCGAAGTGATCCGGGACGGCTGGTACATCACCGGTGAT